>JASFOJ010000035.1:0-35413 GCA_050116575.1 Gammaproteobacteria bacterium
GACACGCCTTTTCCTATACTATGCACTATTGGCAATTGAATGCAATCGACCAACGTGAATACCTTGCAGGCACAAAAAAGCCGGACGGATATCCCTTTGATCCGGTCCGGCTTTGTTGAACAATATATTTATTGAATAACGCCCGTATTGACCACACAACGTATTTTTAGATTGCCATAAAAACGTCGGATACGGCACTATTGTCTAGTTAAGTTCCTCATCGTCCGTAATGTCCACAATGGCTGTGGTTTGGTCGGCGAGACAACAGGATTGTGACAATTCCAGCTCAATGGTCTCATTGGGAACTTCGTATTCCATGTCATCCAGAATAACAATCGTGATAATCTGTGACGTAACGCCATCAGGAAATACCAATGTACCCTGTAGACTATCGATGAGGTAATCAGACAAACTCGGATCCTCACTATAAGTTGCTGTTCCTCCGACGACACTGTAGTCGGCGCTGATAGTACCTGACGAACCATCGACCCGCACAACCTCGATTTCAACAAGGTAGGTACGGCCGCGTCCTGCCTCGAAAGCCTCATAGACAGATTGGCTGAACTGAAGTTTACCTCTTTCATCCTGCACGATGTCCTGGGTGGTATAGGACAGATAAGTCGCCCAGTTATTGCCTGGAAAATCCTGATCACCGGCCCACGCCGTTTCCGTACCCTGTTGTTCAGATGTCACAACCGCATGGGTGGCAATATAGATGGGAGTACCGGCCACCCAGTCCAAATCCTCGATCATATGCACGACCCTGGTTACCGGTTGTGGATGATGGGTTTGTTGGTCGAAACGCCCCGGTTGCGGGTTGCCGGGCCGGTTGGTGTGTAAGCCACTGTAGTCCAGTGCCGCATCAACATGGGTTTCGGTAATACCCCAGCCGTCAATCGTGTCATAGACAACAACGATAGCGGTTTGCGTATTAGTCACCGTAACAGTGCCCACTTCAATGTGTTGACCGGCTATCAGCGGAAAAACCACCGGCTCCGCTGCCGGTACGTCGAGAATATCATCAATGCTATCGATCTGACCGCCCGGTCCGGCAACCGCGTCTTCACTGGTATCAATGGTTCTTGTGGATGATGATGTGGAAATCATCTTTCCAAGATCCTTTTCATTACACCCTGAAACAATACTGCCTATAGCTATTACCAAAGCCATTAGCTTCACAAGTGTACATATCTTGTTTTTACTCAAATACTGCATCTTCATAACTCCCTCACTCATACTGCTCATGGTTACTGTGATTTTGAGTCATACGTCACAAGTTATATGCCAATTGCTTCACTGAAATGATAACTCCATGACACAAAGGCAAAAATCGCCAGCAACCCTCTTCCCCAAACACCGATTTTGTGGTTCGGGTTACCTCCAATGGTTATCAAATTTGTCACTCCGTAAATTTTTATGTCACATTCGCCAATACGGTGACGTGCACATTTTACTACGAATAACTGTGATGCAGTTAACACTACTACAGATAACGCCCATTATCTTATTCACTAACTCTTATCGCGCGCGAGAACAGCGTCACAGATTTACCGTCGACCAATTCCGCTTTCATCATTTTCATTAAATAGGCCGATAGTTCACGGTTGTATACAACCATCCTCGCCAATCACAGTAACTTGCAGCCGGATATAGCAACCAATCTGCGGGGGTTATTAATAATTTTCCACAAACAGTCGATAGTATTATCAGGAGCAAGAATAAGTTCCCGGTTATTCATTAACGATGCAAACAGGGCAATTCCATGTTTTTACGCAAAACCAAACCACAGCCAGCCCAACCGGTTCCACTTGGAAAATCGGAAGTACAGAAGAAACTTGCAGAAATACGCGCAAAACAAAAAGCCGTGGATGCAAAATGGAAGCAAACCGGCAACCGTGGCATGCTGGAGTTTTTTGTCGAACTTATCCCCATGGCCCTAAGCGTCGAGCGTTGCAGTATATTCGTTCTCGATCCCAAATCGGCCAATGTCTGGCTGCAATGTGGAACCGGACTTCAGGAACGTTCTATCAGCGTGGGTACGGAAAACTCCATTGTGGGCGAAGTGATATCAACGGGAAGAATGGTTGTCGCCGAAGATCTGGATGAGCGTATGGGTGCGCACTACGAGGTTGCCATGAAAACCGGTTTTCAACCCCGCAACACAATTTGTGTTCCCATCGTTGGCACATCTACTAAAAAAGTAACCGGCGCAATTCAGGTATTAAACAAGCGAACTCATGTCACCGAGAACGTCTACACCGAAACCGATATTGAGATCCTGAACAAGCTGGCGCAGCATATACAGAATTATATTGAGAATATTTTCCTGCGCCAGGAACTGTCCAAAGTGTCACACGCCATGAGCAATCAAATTAAGACCCTGGAAAACAAGCTGAAAACAATGAAATAAAACCCCGTATGAACCACATCCATCCTGTCAGGCACTTTGTAACGGCGTTCTTTTAACAATAAAAATTGCCAGCAACGGTAGCGACAACACCAGCAATGTGACCGTTATTAGCAACACCCCCAGTTCACTGTAATCCGCTTGTGTCACGACGGCTCCGGTCACCGGATCAGTTACCTGCCGTTTTACCATATATATCTGGTTGATGTACTTCGTGCCAAGCTGACTGGCGGAAAGCGCCAGATTGGTAAATGACGCCATTACTGCAAAAAATGTTGCCTTCAATTGCGCCGGGGCGGAATTGGCAATCCACGCCAACATGGGAATCATGGCGATCTGGCCCAGAGGAGATTCCAGTGCGGTATCAACCAATGCGATAAACCGCGCGTCCACGATACCGCCGGTATGGGCTGCAGTCCATTCATGCAAACCGTAATACATACCAACAATGGGTAACGATAGAAAGGTACTTACAATAGTGAGGAATACGACTATGTAGGCTATGGATTTTTCCGCCATAAAGCGTCGGAAAATAAACATCCCGAACAGGGTCAAACCGGATCCAATCAATGAAAGTACCGATAAAAAACGCTGATCAAAGCCCAGCCCATCGATCATCCACCAGGTTGCGCCGGGGCCCGGTGTCGGAACCGCACGGTAAACAAATATTATGATAGCGGTACCCACCAGCGTACGCCGCGCTTCGCTATCCAGTACCCGCACCAGGCGCGACATAAGGAATGCTATAATCGCCATGGAACCGGTGAATATAATTTCCTGGTTATAGGGGACGTTGCCGATGCCCATCACCAACGTAAAAATAACAAACACCAGACTGCCACCCAGTATCCACCAATTGGGTTCGGTTCTGGTTTCGACGACATTCACCATATTCCATGCTTCGTGGCGATTAAAACCCTGGTGCCGGAAATTCCGGTAACCGCGCAGCTTTAGGTAGTAGCCAAGGCTGACACCAAGGACCGAGATCAATGGAATTAACAAAGCCAGCTGGTGAATTTCAATATAAATATCCACTTTAGCTGACTCGGGCAATTCGTTAACACCGCCAAACATATAAACATTCAACAAGCCCACGAATACGCTGCCACTGATGATCGCCACACGTCCCAGGGTTTGCATCGTGGTATGCATAAGGCGCTTGGTTTCGGCGGGAAACGGTTTTCCCTCTTTATCAACTTTAGGAACCGCTTCAACGGTCATTGCATCCGCCACGACATCCTGCACTACGTAACCCACCGGCGCCAGCAAGGCACTGATGACGAACCACACCTCGGCAGGCATGATGGCCCGCATCCCGACCGGTTCGGAAAGCAGTCCGATCATGATGATCAAACTAAGCGCAATCAAACTCGCACCGACAAACACCAGGATCGATTTAAATTTCCAGATCAAATCTACCAGGTGACCCAAAGGCATTTTCAACGCCCAGGGAATGCCAGCCCAAAACCCCAATGCCGCCAGGAATTCCGCTGACAGGCCCAAATAGTCCTTGACGAAAAACGTCCCCACAATATTGGTTAAACCTGAAATACCGGCGGCCACATATACCATCAATGGCGGCAGATAAGACAGGCGCATTTCACGGCCAAGTTCGAGGATATTGCGATCAATCCAGCGATATACTGTGGCAATAATAGGCATTGTGCAGCGTTTAAAAGGTCTAATCTGATTAATACAGGTTGACGATAATACTTTTAACGCCAGTGGGGGTCAGATTAGCGAAAAAAGCCGTTGATGTATCGAAAAATACACCGTCGGTGCCTAACGGAAACCAGTTGTTGTTGCCGGAAATATATTCCGGTCTGCCAATTCTATCCCGGTTTATACGAAACAGTAACAGGCCACCGGCTTTTACCGGATAAAGGACTTTTATCGATTCAGCTTCGTCATAAACGGCGGGTTGCGCTTCGCGAACGGGTACATAGGTCATATAACTGCCGCAGTTGTTGCAGTGAGTATCGGCATCCCACCGGTCTATTACATTTCCCGCAACGTCCAGCAAATAGGCAAATCCTTTAACGGTTCGCAGGGTCACGTGCCGGATGCCTTTTTGGATCAACATATTGCCAAGATAAGCACCCGTTACCAGGAACCGGTTAATCGACTCAAGGTACTGTACATCGTAATGGTAGTACACAACATGAGACTTGAGCAGCGAAATTTGCCGAACAAGCTTGCCGGCCTGCGTATCGTAAATGCCATACATCAAATCAGCGTGTTTACTGCGAGGTACGTAGCGTTGCCAAACCAACACCGCATATCGGCTGGACGCCGCTACCAGCGGCCACCAGTCGCGGGGATCCCCTTTGTCAACCGCAATGGCCCGATGCTGCACGGATTCTCCCCGCTCGCTTATAACATCAACATAGATATCGTTACCGGTTCCCGCGCCGTCAACACCGCCATCGTCCAGCCAGCCTTCGGAATACACGATAATAAAGCGGCCACCGGCAGCCGCCACGTGCCCGGAGTGCCCGCCGCTGACAGTTACCGTCTCAACCGGTGTTTGAGGTTGTAATGCGTCATTATACAGTTGATAACGCTGCTGTATGTTGGCATCACAGTGTTCGGTGATATCGTTCTCGGAGCCGTCTTCATAGGTAATGAGCATATCTCCTGTCGCTGAAACAGCCGCGCTAACGGGCTCCTGCGCTTCAGGTTGCACGATTAGCGGATGACCGCTAATGACGGGGGCTTCCGGGTCAATGGATGCGTAATAGATATCATGGGTAAAATATTCGCACTTGCCGCCGTCATTGACGATAACTTTTCGACTGCCCGCGGGAGGCTTGCCAGGCGCACTGGACCAAAACAACCAATAGCCGTCGCCAGGACGCTTTACCAACGATATACCGTGTTGATACTGACGCCTGTCAATCGCGGATGCCGTACCGGCAACCGCCAACACCAGGACTAATGTCACCCATCGCACTAACCAACGACGTTGCATTGGTTTGACTGGAACCGAGGGCCTCCAGAGCAAATGTCGCCGCACAGATAAATACACTATTTTCAAAACACCGGCGCGCAACATTAATTTCAAGCCCTTTAATTTGTTGACGAAGTAAGCCATAAATTGTTTGATTGTTGCTTGTGGGTCATAATTATTCCAATAAAGCCCTGGATTTTACCCCGGCTACGCCACCTCATGATACAAGTCAATGCGCCGTTGCGCGATAGGGCTATGTTGATAAGTACTGTTAATCGACGATTTATGGGGCTAAACACGATGATTGATATTCAAGCGCAACTGGGAGACGAAGCAGATGACTTGTTAACGCATGTATGCAAGGGAATCAGTAAAGACTATTTGCATCCTCCCGGTCCGGATTTTATTGACCGCGTAGTTGCACACAAAAACCGCAAACCCGGTGTACTGCGCAATCTTGAGGCCATTTATCAACACGGCAGGTTGGCGGGAACCGGGTATGTATCGATTTTACCGGTAGACCAGGGGGTCGAGCATTCGGCGGGCGCCTCCTTCGCTCCCAATCCGGACTATTTTGATCCGGCGCATATCGTCGAACTGGCAATTGAAGGCGGCTGTAATGCCGTGGCATCCACCCTGGGCGTATTGAATGCGGTGGCCCGCCAGTTTGCCCACAAAATTCCATTCATTGTCAAAATCAACCACAATGAACTACTGACTTACCCGAACCACTACGACCAAACCCTGTTTGCCAGCGTACAACAGGCATTTGAAATGGGTGCCGCCGCCGTGGGAGCAACCGTTTATTACGGGTCGGAAGAATCACGGCGGCAAATTCAGGAAGTCAGCGGAGCCTTCGAGCACGCCCACGAACTGGGAATGGCCACCGTGTTGTGGGCATATTTGCGAAACAATGCGTTTAAACAGCAGGGCACCGACTATCACGTATCAGCGGATTTGACCGGTCAGGCCAACCACCTGGCGGCAACGATTGATGCGGATATCATTAAACAAAAACAGGCACAGAACAATGGTGGCTACACCGCGCTGAAATTCGGCAAAACTCACGACAAGGTCTACGATGAACTGACTACAGACCATCCGGTTGATCTGGTTCGTTATCAGGTGGCGTGTTGCTACATGGGACGCACCGGTATGATCAATTCCGGCGGTGCATCAGGCAGCGATGATCTGCACCAAGCGGTGCGCACAGCCGTCATTAACAAGCGCGCCGGCGGTATGGGATTGATCTCGGGGCGCAAGGCTTTTCAAAAGCCCATGAAAGACGGCATCACATTGTTAAATGCAATTCAGGATGTTTATCTCTCGGCGGACGTGACCATTGCATAGTAGGGTTATATCTACCCCGTCATTGCAAATACAAGCACCGGTAAACCGCATTCGATCAGCTAATTCCCTTTTGTGTTCAGCACATTCGAGGGTTAAATCAGGATTTAACTTACGGTGACATATTGAAAAATGACGGCGTATGCGTGGAAATATCGTTTATTATTGGACGAATCGAACTTCAACCGTCTATTTTATGCAATAATGGGCGCAATAACCTTCTACCTGACGGCAATCGGTAACAGCCGGCAATAGCTTACGACAGCCAACTAACCGCGAACGTAACTCCAGCCGGCTTTTACGCGTTTTAATATTTCTTCCAGCGCCGCGGGAATAGTCACCGCTTCCGGAATTAATGCCACTTCCGCTCCCTCGCGCAACTTGGCGTTCTGTTTCGCCATACCACAGGCCATGAATGAGACGTTGTCATACTTGCTCGCAATGGATTTAATATAGTTCGCATAGGGCGACCCCTTGCGCAAGACATTGAGTCCGTCTGAGTTTGCCACCACTTCGATTTCAATGGGTCTATTCTCGTCACTGGATTCCTGCAACAGTTCCTCGACTTTGTGTAAGGTCGCCCGCACGCGCTTATCGTCATTAGTGGCAAGATGTAACAACATTCTGCTGGACTGCACATTAGTGGCATTCAACCGGTCAACGGTATAAAACGACGGCCTGTTCGTTGAACGCAAGCCATTGTTCAGCACCCAGCCGACAATACTACCCACCAGGAATAACACGATAGCGGCAACCGCGGGAAAGGCTCGGCGTTTATACCATTGGGTATTTGCCGTGGCTATCAAGGTATGGGGCGTGGGAGGACTGTTGTACGCCAATATGACCCGGTCCTTCATTTGCCGCATATCGCAATAACGTGACTTTAACTCCTTATCGCGGCGGATTATCTCCATCAAACGGGCGCGTTCTGCATCGTCCAGCTCGTTATCAAGCAATGCATTTAACTGCTCATCCGACACGGATCTATCAATGGTCATTTTACTCTCCACAAATTGGGGGCAGATTCTTCAGCGTCGGCATCGACCGTTTCCAGCAACGCTTTCAATTGCCGCCGCGCACGACACAAACGGCTCATTACTGTACCAATAGGAATATCCAGCACTTCCGCGACTTCGCTGTACGACAAACCTTCCAGATCGACCAGTGTCACCACTTCCCGTTGTTCGCGGGATAGCCTGGCCACTGCCTTACGCACCTGGATCACGATCAAAATCCGTTCACCATCTTCCTCACCCTGAGCTTCATCAGCCAGCAACGATTCATCAAAAGAGGTAGTTTCCTTGTGTTTGCGGCAGTAATCACGCCAGCAATTGGTCAAAATCGCCAACAGCCAGGCGTTCAACGCCTCCGGTTTGTTCAGCTGGTCGCTACTGTGGATGGCCTTGCGCATGGTCTCCTGTACCAGATCGCCGGCCAGATCCGGATCGTGGCACCACGAATACGCAATGCGGTACAAGCGTTGCCACCGCTTTTCCAGTTGTTTTTGCACGGACCGTGACTGTCCAAATGGGCGCCACATTGTGATACTCTCCAGGGCCTGTATATAAAAAAAGACGTTTTACGGGGGATATTTATTCCACCTGGTAGATTTTTATTTAGCGGGCAATGGAATAAATGGTACCCTTGACTCGTCTTTATTATAAGCTGTCACGGGACAGACGATACCATTATATTATAAATTCATTATTATCAATAAGTTACGTGGAGGATATATGAAATCAATTGCTATGAACCATCGTGCTTTCATGCTGATGCTGGCCACCCTGTTGTTAATGTTCGGCGCTGCCCAAAATGCATTCGCCGAAGGCGCCAAACACAAAATGGTCATTCAGGTCAGCACGGACGATGCGCGCACCCAGAAAATCGCCTTGAATAACGCCGTTAACCTGCAAAAGCTGCACGGTATGGATAATGTAGATATCGAAATCGTGGCCTATGGTCCCGGCCTGGGCTTACTGACTCCGAAAAACAAGCAGGCAAAACGCGTAAAAAGCCTTGCGCTGCAAAACATCAAATTCAGCGCCTGCGAAAACACCATGCGCAAAATCGAGAAAAAGACCGGCAAGAAGCCTAAATTGACCGAAGGCGTTGGTACCGTACCGGCCGGTGTTGCACGTATTCTTGAGTTACAGGAACAAGGGTACGCTTACCTGCGCCCCTAAGACGATGAACAGCAAACTATACTTACGTTGTCAGGTAGTTTGATGGAAAATCCGCGCAGGCGGCTTTGACAGAAAACAAGTTATAGCCGCCTGTGCATTTAAAACTCATTTTCTGACACAATTCGTGCACTGCAAGTTTTAACATAAAAAAGAAATATCAACTGACCGTTTAGCCAATCCGTGTTATAAAAACGATTATTGCCTGGCGGTATTATTATTTAAATAACTGCAATTGAAATTGCCGAAATACTAATCGTAATAACAGTCGTAGCAATGTTTAATAATGGTTGCCGTGATAAATATGATGTTAACGCGCTAAATCGCTGCCTTATGAACAACCGATACAAATTTATATCTATATATCGATCATCCCTTCCAGGTATTTTCTAGCTTTTCCTGAAATCGTCACCCGATCACCGTTTAGCGTACTGCGCACCTCGCCACCACGGCGTGATAACTGTCTGGCCCTGAATTCTCTTTTATTCAGCACTCGTGCCCAGTAGGGCACGAGTTGCGTATAGGCGGAACCGGTTACCGGGTCTTCATCGATACCGAAGCGGGGCGCAAAAAATCGGCATACAAAATCGTGCTCGTCACCTCTAGCGGTTATCGCCACGCCCCGCAAATCCAGTTTTGCCAGGGAAGCCATATCCGGTTGTGCATGCCTTACATCCGCCTCCGATTCATACACTACAACGTAGTCTTCAGCTCGCAGGCATTCCACCGGCGGCGATTCAAAGGCATCTTTAATAGCCTCCGGAACAGCGCAGGGTTCCGGCGGCTGAGCGGGAAAGTCCAATGCCAGCCAGTCATCGTCACGCTTCACTGTTAATAAACCACTTTTTGACTGAAACCGAACTTCCCGTTGTTGATAGTCCATGAAGTGAAATAAGACATACGCACCAGCCAGTGTTGCATGACCACACAGATTAACCTCATGAACAGGGGTGAACCAGCGAATATGAAAACCATCGTCAAGCGGCACAAAAAACGCCGTTTCGGAAAGATTATTTTCCGCCGCTATAGCCTGCATCATGTCATCGGGCAACCACTTGTCCAGCGGGCACACCGCAGCCGGATTTCCTTCAAACAGTCTATCTGCAAATGCGTCGATTTGGTAAATTTTTAATTTCATCCCGCTCACCCCACACCGAAGACGCACTTTATGTTACTACCAGTTACCATAATCCGGAAGATCAGCGTCTGGTCTGCAACAGCAAATAACCTGTATATCAATTGCGTGAACAGGTGAACCGGGTTCAGGCCGCTTTGTTAGTATACATTTTCAACTGCTTGGCTTCCTGCTTCTTAATGTTATCCAGCAGCTTCAAGGACTTTTCATCGTAGTCCTTAACGGTATTGATGATCTTATTCACAATATTTAACGTCAAACTATGCGCAATCGCGTTTTCCTGGCTGATATAATTTGAATCGATCACCGAAACCTCGTCAATATATTGCACGGGATTCCTGTCATGCTGAAAAAGAAACACATTACCACCCAAGTTCCTTATGCGCTTTTCCAGTAGTTTAATGACATCATTGATATAAAGGGAGCGCAATTTGTAGTACAGCTGCCATTCCGTCGAATGGTCTTCTTTTGCCTTACGTTCGTATTGGATGTTTCTGATCAGCGTTAGGCGCAACGTCTCCAGCATAATAATCAGTAGATCACGGCAATTGGATTTACGCACTCCGCTACCGTAACGCTCCAGCACGTCAATGTAGGAGCGAGTCTTTAACTTAAAGTTGTACAACTCCGCCAGAAAGCTGCTGTTCATTGGTTTTGACATAACTAATCCTGATTTAAATCTATCTTGTATTAGTAGCGGCCTGACCATTGCCGGTATCGCTAGGCAAACTTATCGGTTCCGACAAATGGTATCAGGCACGCTGCTAATAAACATTGAGTTATCGCACAAACACCCAAAATTGATCATGAAAATGTTTTATTGTTCATCGCAGCATCCATGTCTCATCATAGGCTCGATCGTTGGCCTCAAACATTGTTAATTCAGGATGAATGGCGAATCCGGAATCATCTCCGGAGACCGCGTTGTATACCGCGGCCAGAAGCGGCTACTACTTTGAATCGACCGTCATCTCGGTGGCCGACGTTACATCGCGCGGCAAGAATGACTCCAGGGTATCCTTACCTATCAGTGCATAAAGGGGATCGTATCCGACAATAGCGGTAATAAAGGGATAAATTGACGCTAATACAACATAGTAGGTCCACGCCGGAACCGATATAGCTTCTGAAAGCCACACAGGGCTATAGGTTGATAAAAAAATCGTAGCAATGGAAACCGTTAACATCAGCAATGCCACATTAAAACGTGCCATTCGGTCAAATAAACCGATGTTAATGGTTTTTACTCGCGCATTGTTTGCATTAACATACATAAAGTAAGTATCTATCCTCCTATAAGTTACACGTTAACACTAGAAATAATCATCTGTACCATAAATCCACTTCGTGGTTCTAAACATAGTCATTGTATAGCCCAATTCAACCATTGAATTGTTGCGGGATTTTATATGTGGTTGTTAACTTGGCATAATTTTTAAAGGTATAGGTCATTACTATCATGTATTCACCCATATTCGATAATATCTATGAATCGGTATCCATGCCACCCGTGACCCCTACCTTCTCCCGCTAATGATTCTCTCGCCGTACCAAAGACACCAGCCCCAATACTACGTTCAATAAACCGCCTTTAACATACAATAAACGATACCTTATATAGGCTTATGACATTTATTGTACTTTTTGCCAGGGTATAAACGCCTGTACATGGCAGCGATCCATGGCCCGGTTACCCCGCCGAATAGCCACAGTAATGCCGCTCGGTTTACGTGTTCATTGCTCACCGGGCATAAGTCAAAACATACAAAGCCGCGCAGAACTTCGATTTTGGAAATTACTACATAGCGTATAGCGGGATTTCAGCGACCCGGGGATTATCAGAACTATATTGTCGCCATAAGCATAGGCGATTGCCGCAAACATCAGCGGCAATCGATTTCTATAGGTATTTTGGGGGGTAAACTAATTACAATGTTTCAGTTTAGAGGTATCAGGCGTGATTTAGTGACAGCCCGGCCAGTATGATGTGGATTTATCTTCCACCGTTTTATCCTTTCGAAGAGCTCGGGTATAGATTCCCAGCCCAATATACCTGATAACACAACAATCGCACCCAACAACGGGATAACTGCGACAATTCCCAGCGGTGACACCGGGCTACTAATACTGAAAAGAATCAGCATAGAACCTATCACTATGCGATTCATTCTTACCTCCATTATGAGTGTCTTGATCCTGTCCATTTTACGCTCCTTGTTGTTGACTAACTCTATTAATAATCAATATTGTACCTGAGCACAAACGAGGCACGACATTGACAGCATGTCCGGCATACAACGCCGGTCGCCGATATTAGACATTCCACTGTGATTGAGTTCGTCAAACGGCAGGGGATACCGGATTATTTATAGAGGAAACACATTTACACCGCAATTGCTTCACATTCACAGTCGCTCAAACGGAGCGCGCATTCGGACAGGGAATGTTAAGAAAATGATAACGAAAAAAGGCGGCACACGATTTTTCGCCGATGAAACACAATATGCTGCCGAGTGTCTTGGGCGGGTCTAACGGGGAGGTGTAGTACCTCATCAAAACAAGCAGCGCCTTCAATCAATTCAAATACTTGCTATCCAGCGCATCGGCGAGTCTGTCGTATCCATGCAAGCGTAGCTCGATAACTTCTCCTCGTCGTTCATAAACTTTGTTAAGAAAAGCGACCCTCGCGTTTGGTTCGGGAAACCACTGGAACGACAACTCCTCCACCAAGGCAATATATAAACGGTATGACGTCACGTGATAACCGTCCGGTTCGGCATTGCTGGTAATAATACCTGATAATGCCCGGCCTTCTGACAACAGGTCCATGTGATAGGCGCGGTTATAAAAAAGTCTTGCCACGGATTTGTCGTCACAGGTTCCAGCGATGGCTCGTAGTTGACCAGCCGTGTAGGATTGAAAGGTATGATCCAATTGCGCGCAAGCTGGGTCCTCGCTCGCCGACACCGCAACACCGTTGAACGCTAAACCCAAAACTGCAATCAAGCGTAATATTTTCATCATCCTGGCTCCTGTACTCTGACAATCAGTTACGACTAAAACCTGCCCGTATCTGGTTGTTGTTTCCGGAAGTGGCGTTCAGCGATATGCACTGCACATAGACAGGCGTAAGTCCGCCACGGGGTTTTATAGCAATAAATGAGCAAGATCCGATCCAGTTTTTCAAAAATGTCATAAAACTATCGTTTACATCGACTTTGTTGACGGTTCTTGTACATATCGTTGACGCCATGCCACACGCCATCCTTCCCGTGAACAACTATATATACGACGGATTTGCCGAAACAGTTCTATAATACAAAAATATTACAATAAGTTAGGAGTTGCTTATTGGCGTCTACCGCCACCTTTACCTGGTTACACAAAATTGTCATGTAACCTATAAACCGGCGTTCCTCACGTCGCGAATTACACCAAAAATGACGAAATTATTACAAACAAGGCAGTGCACACACGCTCCCTTTGCACCAAAAACAGAACCAACCCACCACTAAATTAAAAAAAATCTCCTATAAACATACCGTTAGCATATCCCCTTCAATTTCTAAACGTTGTCATACAGTTGTCATATAAAGCGCCTATAAAGTGGGGGAGCCAGATTGGTGTGCCCGGGCCAGGAAACGCACTCGTGACCCGCCCCACCAGTCGTCAGTATTTTCGAAAGTAAATTCATCCAGAACATAAAAGGGGACTCTCTTATGTTAAAGAAGTTGACGATGATTTCTGCAGCCCTCACTGTAGTAATCGGAACCTCTGTCAATGCCGCATCCGCCCGTGACTATATCAGCATCGTGGGATCATCCACGGTATACCCGTTTGCCACTGTCGTGGTTGAACAGTTCGGCAAAACCACCAAGTTCAAAACACCCAAGGTGGAATCAACCGGTTCCGGCGGTGGTTTGAAATTGTTTTGCGCCGGTGTTGGTGTTGAAACTCCCGATATAACCAACGCATCACGCCGCATCAAAAAATCAGAATACAAAACCTGCCAGAAAAACGGTGTTAAGGATATCGTGGAAGTAAAAATTGGTTACGATGGTATTGCGGTAGCCAACTCTAAGAAGGCACAGCAACTTGACCTCACCTTACACGACATCTATCTGGCCCTGGGGAAAAACGTACCTGATCCAAGCGGTGCTGAGAAACTTGTACCCAACCCGTACAAAACCTGGAAAGACGTTAACAGCAAATTACCCGCCGTTAAAATCGAAGTGCTGGGACCTCCCCCCACATCCGGTACCCGCGACGCTTTCGCGGAACTGGCAATGGAAGGTGGCTGCAAGACTTTCAAGTGGATCAAGGCCATGAAAAAGAAAGACAAGAAGGCGTATAAAAAAACATGTCATACCGTGCGCGAAGACGGCGCCTATATTGAAGCCGGGGAAAATGACAACCTGATCGTGCAAAAGCTCGAATCTAATCCGGCTGCATTAGGTGTATTCGGCTTCAGCTACCTGGATCAAAACCGCGATAAAATCCAGGGCTCATCGATCAACGGCATCAAACCGCAATTTGATACCATTGCCGACGGTTCATATCCCGTTTCACGACCGCTGTTTTTCTATGTCAAGAAAGCACACGTTGGTGTCATTCCCGGCATGAAGGAATATATTGCGGAGTTTACCAACGGCAAAGCCTGGGGTGACGAAGGCTATTTGTCCGATCGTGGCCTGATTCCCATGCCATCAAAAGAGCGTAAGAAATTTTCAGCAGATGCTAAAAATTTAACCACGCTCTCAATGTAATATTGAAATACTGTTACAGTAATTTCGATGTATAAGAGACGGGGGTCAGCGGTAAAGCTGATCCCCGTCAATGGTTTTCCAGGATTAATTTATAAACTCACAATATGCAGGCATCTACCCTCGTAATTGTACTCTTGATGGCAAGTTCCCTTGCTTACTATGTCGGCAGAAAACGCGCCTTTGCCGTGGCCGAGGGCAAAATACGGAACCTGCATTCATTACCATCATACTATGGTTTATACACTGCAATCTGGTGCGGTATCCCTGCGCTGATTATCCTGGCGGTATGGACCGCGTTTGAAAATACCATCATTACCCACCTGGTTGTGGCGGACTTGCCTGCCACCATGCGCGATGTTGGCGCAGATCGGTTAAACCTTGTCATTAACGACATCCAAAACTTGGTTAGCGACAACATCGTTTCTCGTGAAATAGACCCCACCCTGCAGGCGGCAGCTGACCATTATAAAAGCCTGCAAACGACCAGCCATATATTAATGGCTTTGGTAGTACTGACTATCGCCATCGGCGCCGGCACGCTTACCCTGGGACACATCAAAAAGCACCACAGGGCCAGAAATGCCGTTGAGTCCGCTATTCAGATTTTACTGATCATATGCTCCAGCATCGCCATATTGACAACGATCGGCATCGTGTTGTCGGTTCTGTTTGAATCAATTCGTTTTTTTAAATCCATACCAATAACCGATTTCCTGTTTGGTCTCGAATGGAGTCCTCAAACCGCTATCCGTGCCGACCAGGTTGGCTCGTCAGGTTCCTTTGGGATGGTACCGCTGTTCGCCGGTACCCTGTTAATTTCTTTTATCGCCCTACTGATCGCCGTCCCCATCGGCCTGATGTCCGCGATCTATTTATCCGAATATGCCGGACCGAAGGTTCGTACCACCGCGAAACCATTGCTGGAAATCCTGGCCGGCATACCCACGGTGGTATACGGTTTCTTTGCCGCGTTAATCGTCGCGCCCTTTATTCGGGATACCGGCGGCCTGTTGGGACTGGATGTCGCCTCGGAAAGCGCTTTGGCTGCAGGCCTGGTCATGGGCATCATGATTATTCCGTTTGTATCGTCGTTATCCGATGACGTTATCAATGCCGTGCCACAATCGTTACGTGATGGCGCTTATGGATTAGGAGCAACGCGATCGGAAACGATCAAAAAAGTCATCTTTCCGGCGGCACTGCCGGGTATCGTCGGTGGCATCCTGCTGGCGGCATCCCGCGCTATAGGCGAGACCATGATCGTTGTCATGGCCGCCGGATTATCTGCCAACCTGACCGCCAACCCGCTGGAGGCCGTGACAACGGTAACGGTCCAAATCGTTACCCTGTTAACCGGCGACCAGGAGTTCGACAGCCCGAAAACCCTGGCGGCATTTGCCCTGGGACTAATGCTGTTTGTGGTGACACTGATTTTGAACGTCATCGCGCTTCACGTAGTGCGCAAATACCGGGAACAATATGAATAGCTCAACGACAACCATGGATCAGGAAGACGGCACGCCACCAAGACGCACTATTGACCGTGTCAGAGATGGCCTTGCCAAACGCAAAGCCGCGGAAAAACGGTTCAAGGCTTACGGTATCACCGCGATTATCATGGGCTTAATGTTTCTAGCCATTCTGTTTACCAGCATTATTAGCAAGGGTTACCCGGCTTTTCAATTAACTTACGTAAAACTGGACGTACTCCTGGATCCTGGAGAATTTGACTCTGGAAGCAGTAGTAATCCCGAAGAACTGTCACGCGCCAACTATGGTGGGCTCATCAAATCCTCTTTGCGCGCAATGTTTCCCGGCGTAACCAAACACAGGGAAAAACGCGCGCTCTACGGGATGGTCAGTTCAGGTGCCGCCTATCAACTACGCGCCATGGTCATGAAAGACCCTGACTTGATCGGTAAAACGGTATCCCTGTGGGTCCCCGCCGATGACGATATCGATACGTTCATGAAAGGTAACATTAACCGCGACGTACCTGAGGCGGACCGGCGTGTCAAAGACAACCAAATTGCCTGGGTCGACCAACTCGCCAAGGAACACCGCCTGGAAAAACGGTTCAACACAACATTCTTCACCGCCGGTGATTCACGCGACCCCGAACTGGCCGGTATCTGGGGCGCGGCAGTTGGCTCATTTTTCACCCTGCTGGTCACCCTGGCGCTGTCTTTTCCCATTGCCGTGGCCGCCGCCGTCTATCTCGAAGAATTTGCGCCGCGCAATCGATACACGGACATTATTGAAGTGAATATCAACAACCTCGCCGCAGTGCCGTCTATTGTATTTGGCCTGCTGGGCCTGGCGGTGTTCATAAACTTTTTCGGTTTGCCCCGTTCCGCGCCATTGGTCGGCGGCCTGGTATTAACCTTGATGACATTGCCGACTATTATTATCGCCAGCCGGGCCGCATTGAAGTCCGTGCCACCATCCATTCGCGAAGCGGCACTGGGTGTTGGTGCCTCGCCCATGCAAGCCATGTTGTATCATGTATTGCCATTGGCTATGCCCGGCATATTAACAGGAACAATCATCGGCATGGCGCAGGCACTGGGCGAAACGGCGCCGCTGCTAATGATCGGTATGGTGGCGTTTATTGTCGATATACCCCATGGCGTATTTGATCCCTCAACAGTATTACCGGTACAAATTTATTTATGGGCGGACAGTCCGGAACGTGCATTTGTGGAAAAGACATCAGCGGCGATCATGGTGCTGTTGGGTTTTCTAATTACCATGAATGCTTTGGCCGTCATCCTGCGTAAGCGCTACGAGCGCCGCTGGTAAACTGATTGAATAAATGTATAACGTTTAATGACAAAATGGGCATGACTATGTATACGGAAACAGTAAAATCTTCGGAAAACCATACGAAAATAGCCTCTGGTGAGCCGGCAGCAACCCCGCGGCAAATTCCTCACTCGGCGACTGTAGACCGTGACAGCCGGAACACTGTCGGCGACATAACCTCAAAGAATCCCCGAATAAGCTGCCGTGATGTCAATGTTTACTACGGAGATAAACACGCTATCCGCAACATCAACCTGGACATCGGTAAAAACGAAGTCATTGCCATGATTGGCCCATCAGGTTGCGGTAAATCAACGTTCCTGCGCTGTCTTAACCGGATGAACGATACCATCGATGGTTGCCGGGTGACTGGTGAAATCATGATGGACGGTGAAAACATTAATGACCGCAGAATAGACGTGGTACCACTACGCGCACAAGTGGGCATCGTATTCCAGAAACCCAACCCGTTTCCAAAATCCATCTGGGAAAACATCGCCTTCGGTCCGCGTATTCATGGCCTGGCCAACAGCAAAATTGAACTGGATGAAATTGTCGAAACCAGCTTAAAGCGTGCCGGTCTGTGGGGCGAAGTAAAAGACCGCCTGGAGCAACCGGGCACCGGCCTGTCCGGCGGCCAGCAGCAACGCCTGTGTATCGCCCGCACAATCGCAGTTCAGCCAGAAGTAATTCTCATGGACGAACCCTGCTCTGCGCTGGACCCCATCGCAACTGCCATCATCGAGGAACTCATGGACGAGTTACGCGAACAATATAGTATTGTTATCGTCACCCATTCCATGCAACAGGCTGCACGCGTGTCACAGCGCACTGCTTATTTCCATTTGGGTGACTTGATCGAAGTGGGTGAAACGGGAGAGATTTTTACCAATCCAAAACATCAGTTAACGGAAGATTACATTACCGGCCGGTTTGGCTAACGCCGTGTATAGTCTGGCAGATACTTATTAACAAATAGGCGTCAGTGGTTGATACAAAACGCGGTACGACATCATGAAAGAGGAAGATGATCCAATGATTCAACCGATGGAAGGCCACACCGTTCACCGTTTCGATGGCGAACTCAATAACCTCCATATGATGATCCTGGAGATGGGCGGCCTGGTACTGGACCAGGTGCAGCAGGGCATCACGGCGGTTACCGACAAAAATATGGCGGCCGCCCGGCTGGTTATAGACCGGGAACCGAATGTGGATGCACTGGAAGTTAAAATAGACGAAGAAAATATCATCGTCATTGCCAAACGCTGTCCAGTAGGCAAAGACCTACGCATCACAACCATGGTATCGAAGGCAGTGACAGACCTGGAACGCATTGGTGACGAAGCCGCGCGCATTGCCAATCAGGCGATACAAATGTATGACAACGATTCCAACGACCCGGGCACCCATTTACTGCGGGACATCAAAACCATGGGAAAATTGTCTTCTCAAATGTTGCACGACGCACTGGAAATATTTGACACTTTTGATGTTGAACGCGCACAAAAACTGGCTGCCGGCAATGTTGAGTTGGATGAAGAATTTCAATCCAGCCTGCGCAGATTGGCGACGTTCGTGCTGGAAGACGCCCGCAATGTGGGACATACCATTAACATCACTCTGATTATTAAAGCCCTGGAGCGGGTCGGCGAACATGCGCGCAATCTGGCAGAATACGTCATTTATTTCGTCAAGGGTGAAGATGTACGCCATCAGGCGGCGACCTATCCCGGTAATCCTGACAACAAGCAGTAGCTTAAACCGGCCGCATTGTACGAATACTGAATTCCAGTTGGATTGCCCGGATACCCGTGTAAAAAGAATACCATATTTATAATGGGTACTGAGTAACAGAGCGCGTAATAATAAGCACAGGAGTCGGCGTTAATGACGGGCAAGGTCTACAACGTACTGTTTTTATGCACCGGTAATTCGGCACGCAGTATCATGGCTGAATCGCTTATCAATTTCTGGGGTAAGGGACAATTCCATGGTTTCAGCGCAGGCAGCCACCCTACCGGCACGGTCAATCCACTGGCACTGGAGCTGCTGAATCGCTTGAATATGCCCACAGAGGGATTGCGCAGTAAAAGCTGGGACAAGTTCGCCGCCCCCCGTGCGCCACGCATGGATTTCGTGTTTACCGTTTGCGATAAAGCCGGGGCAGAGACCTGTCCCGTCTGGCCGGGACAACCGATGACCGCCCATTGGGGAGTACCCGACCCCGCCATGGTTGAAGCCGATGAGGTAAAACGCATGCAGGCATTCCGGCAGGCGTTTCGTGAACTGGAAAACCGTATCAAAACTTTCACCAGCCTGCCCATTGGCGAAATTGACGTTTTACGGCTACAACAACAACTGGATGAAATCGGAAAGAACCAACTGCAGGAAGATGCTTTGGTCGACTAATCCTTTGTTATGCAGGTTGCCTTTTATTTTCCACTTCTCATTGCAGCAAAAAACCCCCGGTAACAATAAGCGTCCAGCCAACCGGAGCAAAACCGGTTGTCCGTTCATGATCCAACGGGATGCCTTACCCCGGTATCGGTGCAAAATCAGCGTACCCGTGCCGGGATTACTTTTTTCCCGTTACCGGGTACAATATATCGGTTTCAACCGCAATCAACTTACTTTATATCATCCCTGCATCGGACCCGATTATCTTTTATATGTATCTTAGAACGCTTTTAACGACATACAGCAGACTTCGAACATGATTGAACTAATCCCTGAAATTCGTAACGCGGCCCGTGCCTTGATCATCCGGCACAATAAAATCCTGCTGCTTAAAAAACAGGGCGGCGGCCGCGGTGAGCGCTTCGCCCTGCCCGGCGGCGCCCAGGATCCTGGCGAGGGTTTGAAAGAATCACTAAACCGTGAATGCGTGGAGGAAATCGACACGACGGTAACGATCGGTAATCTTATTTATGTCGCCGATTTTTTTAAACTGAAAGACACGCAACCGCCGGTGCGCCAGCACCTGGTGGAATTTCTGTTCCAATGCACCATTGCCGATGACTATTCACCGCGCAACGGCCGCCACCCCGACAAACACCAGGTCGATGTGGTTTGGGCGGACCTGAACACATTGGCGCAATTGCCTGTTTATCCGCAATACCTCACCGAGTGTATTGCAGATTACCGGAACGCCCATAGGCATATCTATCTGGGAACTTTCCATGACCAAAAAGCTCCCCAAAAGCATTAGAGACAACCTGCGCTTTCTGAGTGTCGAGGTGGATTCCCAGATCGCCAATTTGCAGGCGTGTTTCTCCATGCCCTCGCCCGCCGTTGCCCGGCGCATACTCGATCGCAGCGGTTATGCCTATAATCTAAAGATGCGTATCCACAATAGTTGCACAACACGACTGGCATCCTGCAAGGAGGGTGATCCCGAAACGCTGACGTTGCGGGCGGTGGAATTCATCGCCACCGACCTGGAGCGTATCACCGAGCTTTGCCGCGACTGCGTCAAACAAATGGACTATGTGACGGATATCAACAGTTTGCAACCGGAAAAGTACGGGCCAATACTGGATCGCGTCAGGCGCGGTATCGAACTGTTGGAACCGGCCATTCAGGAGAACGACACCCGGCTGGCGCTCAAGATCGGCCAGATCGAAGGCAAGCTAGACCGCGATTATAACAAGTTGCTGAAACATTATATCGCCGCGCTTAAGGAGCAGAAAAATACCGAGGATCTAGCCAGCGGATTGTTTCTGGCGCACAGTGTCGAGCAAATGGGCGATGCCCTGCTCGATGTGAGCGAATCCATCATCTCCGCCAATCTGGGACAACCGGTGAATTTCGAACGCTATCAATCACTGCGGGCATCGGTGGAACAACTGGACACCGAAGAAGATATCCAGATTGAACCCATCGCCGAAACCCGTTCCGGCAGCGCCATCGCCGGCATCACCGCCGCCGACAAGGAAGACGAGTACGTTGCCATCTTCAAGGAAGGCGAAAAACGCAAGGTTAAGGAGGAGCGCAAGGGTGTTAAAAGCTGGCATGAAATTTATCCCGGTCTGGCCCCCAGAATACTGTCTTACCAAAAACGCGGCGAATCGGCAGCCTTACTGATTGAACATTTGCCGGGTCTTACCTTTGAACAGATTCTGTTGAACGAACCGCCGGAGCTGTTAAAGGAGACACTGGACCAATTGGGTAAGACCCTGAAATCCGTCTGGCGCGAAACCCGCACCGACAAACCGGTTTGCGCCAACTTTATGCAACAGCTGGAAAAACGCCTGGATGATGTCTATAAAATTCATCCCGAGTTCCAGCAAAGTGACAGCATTGTTGGCGACCTGACAATCCCCTCCTTCGACACACTGGTAGCGCAGGCACGCGACTATGAAACAGGATTGCAGGCGCCCTTCTCGGTGTATATCCACGGCGACTTTAATGTGGACAATATCATTTACGACCCCATGGAGCAGCGGATCAATTTTATCGATCTGCACCGTTCACGTTACATGGACTATGTGCAGGATGTATCGGTATTTATGGTGTCCAATTACCGGCTACAGATTCTCGATGCGCCCCGGCGCCGGCGCATCATGAAACTGGCGCGGGATTTCTATCGCATGGCACGCCGCTACGCCCGCAAGGCGGAAGATGCCACCTTCGAGTTGCGCCTGGCGCTGGGACTGGCCCGTTCATTCGCCACATCGACGCGCTTTATACTGGACAAATCACTGGCCCGAGACATGTTTCTACGTGCCCGCTACCTCATTGAGCAAGTGCTTGCGGTCGACCCGGGCAAGGCGGCCAACTATAAAATCCCGGTGAAGGAGATTTTCGTTGGCTGATGCGGCTTTGACGGATATTAAAATCGGTATCGTTGGCATCCCCGGCAAATGGTCCACCGAGACCCTGGCCGATGCCGTAGAACAACGCACCGGCTTTCGCCTGGTCATTAACATGGGCAAAGTCGAACTGGACCTGGCGCAAAACCGGCTGGTGTTTGACGGTTATGATCTTTGCAGTCTGGACGGCCTGATGGTTAAAAAAATCAGCGCGAAGTACAGCCCCAACACCATGGACCGGCTGGAGTTGTTGCGCATTGCCGAAAACAAAGGCGTGCGTGTGTTCAGCGGCGTCAACAACACGATGCGGCTGGTTAACCGGTTAAGTTGCACCATCACGCTACGCAACGCCGGCATACCCATGCCGGAAACTTATATCACCGAAGACATTGATGCTGCCATGGCAGCGGTCAAAACATTTGGCAGCGCCGTTTTCAAACCCCTGTTCTCCACCAAGGCAAGGGGTATGCGTATCATCAGTGCCGACCAACCGGATGATGCCCTGCGATCCGCCATCGAAACCTTCCAGCATGACAACGCCATGATGTATCTCCAGCGCAAGATTGACCTGCCGGGCCGCGATCTCGGCATGGTATTTCTGGGCGGCGAATACCTGGGCACTTATGCCCGTGTGCCGCAAGACAATGCGTGGGACACCACGATCCACAGCGGCGGCCGTTATGAAGCGTATTCGCCCTCGGAAGACATTATTGCACTGGCGCGCCGCGCGCAGGCGCCCTTCGCCATGGATTTCACCACGGTAGATGTCGCCGAAACTACGAACGGCCCGGTTGTTTTCGAAGTCTCCGCCTTCGGCGGTTTTCGCGGTGCCCTGGAAGGCGCCGGCATTGATGCTGCCACGGCTTATACCGACTATGCCCTGAAACAACTAAGCCAATGACAACTACCGTGCAGTTTGACAACATTATCCAAACTTTGTACGACGGTGCCAAGCTGTGTGAGGAGTCGCTCACATTGACCATGGGTGCATGCACCCTGCGGGTGCGTTCCAACAACGAAGGTGTGATTCAACGGCTGCGCTATTATTTTTCCCATGTCATGGGCACGGCCAGCGAACCGGACATGGAAGTCATCGCTATCGAGCGCGACGCGCCGCGATTGGACATTACCTTCAAGGATTGGACACGGGAACCGGGCAAAACCGGCCGCAAAGACAGTTATTTCGATCTGGTTGATGACGGGCATCACGCGCGACTGGTACGCAAGGTGCGCACGGGCATGGTGTTCCTCCAAAGCGACACGCATCGCATCGCCGCCGGACCCTGTTTGCGCTATGACAACCAGCTGATCAACTTCATCAACGCCCAGTACATGAACTGGCTGCAACAACGGGGCTGGCTGATTTGTCACGCCGCGGGCCTGGTTTATCGAGGCCGCGCACTGGGTATCGCCGGTTTTTCCGGAGGCGGCAAATCAACCCTGATGCTCAACATGTTGGAAAACCCGGCCATTAATTATCTCACCAATGACCGGCTGTTTATCAGGGCGGACAACGGCGTCATCCATGCCACCGGTATTCCCAAGCTGCCAAGGATTAATCCCGGCACTATCGTCCACAATCCGAGGCTGCGCCCGCTTATTCCTGAGCAACAGCGCGAATCGTTACTTGCCCTGCCCAACGATGAATTGTGGGAACGGGAAGAGAAATATGATGTCATGATTGACGAGCTTTACGGCGGCAACCGCATCACCTCCGAAGCGCCGCTGGCCGCTTTTCTGGTGCTGAACTGGCGGCGTGTCAGCGACGAACCGTTACAACTGCATCAAGTTGATTTGTCTCAGCGCCACGAACTGCTGGGTGCTATCATGAAATCCCCCGGCCCTTTCTATCAGTATGCCGACGGCCGGTTTTATCAGGACGCCACACCGTTGGATGAATGGGGTTACCTCGACATGCTCAGGCATATCGCCGTTTACGAGGCAAGCGGCGTTGTTGACTTCGACGCCCTGGCGACACATCTTAATGAGCTTATGGATGAATGGACATGACACGTGAACTGTTATTGCTTCGCCACGGAAAATCCGACTGGAGCGTTGACACCGACGACTTTCACCGTCCCTTGAAAGACCGGGGAAAACGCGGCGCGCAACACATCGGCGTCTGGTTGCAACAACAGGCGTTGACGCCGGACCTGATTATCAGTTCGCCGGCCGAACGCGCCCTGGTCACCGCCCAAAAATGCGGCAAGGTCATGGGAATCGGCGCCAAACACATACAAAAAGACAAACGCATTTACATGGCCGACACCAGCGAACTCCTCGACGTTCTTGCTGATTGTCCGCCGAAAGCCAACCGCATCATGCTGGTGGGTCATAATCCGGGATTTGAGGAATTACTGAGTTTTCTCGCGCACGAACCCATCGACATACCGGACGACGGCAAGCTGATGCCCACATCCACGATCGCCCGGCTGGTCATGCCGGACAACTGGCATCACCTTAAACAGGGAGCGGCCAGCCTGTTGCTACTGGTGCGCGCCAAAGCGCTTCCTGATAAATTCCCTTTTCCGTCGCCGGATGGCAAGGAGCGGCGGGACAGGCCCGCTTACTATTATACCCAGTCATCAGTGGTACCCTACCGCATCAACGATGGCCGGCTGGAAGTAATGATCATCCGCTCCAGTAAAAGCAAGCATTGGGTGGTTCCCAAAGGTATCGCCGATCCCGGCCATACGTTACAGGAATCCGCCGCCAAAGAAGCGTTGGAAGAAGCCGGCGTCGAGGGCGAGGTTGCCGAAAACGCTTTAGGCACTTATCGTTATCCGAAATGGGGCGCCACCTGCACGGTCACTGTTTTTCCCATGGCCGTTACCCGCGTATTGCCGGAAGAGGAATGGGAAGAAACCCACCGCAACCGCAAATGGGTATCCGCGGACAAAGCCGCCAGCGTGCTGAAACAGGAAGAGCTCGGACCCATGGTACTGGCGCTGGAACAACAGATCTTGAAAACGTGATGCCATGCCAAGATTAATCGCCGCCCTTATTCGCCACGCGGACTACCGGCAACTGCCGGAAACCCCCAGTGCCCACCAGCCGTTCCCGCTGACCACGGAAGGTGAAAACCAGGCACGCCGGGCCGCGTCCCTGCTGCGGGAAACAATCACTGGCAACGGCTGGGCGCTGTCGCCGGCGGTGGACAGTTCACAACTGCTGCGCGCCTGGCAGACTGCGCACATTATTGCCGGGCAACTGGGCGATCTCTTTGTTGAACCCCCGACAGTGACGGGTTTCGATGAGCTGGCCGAACGCAGCCTGGGCTGCGCCAATAATCTCACCATGAATCAGATCAAGGACCTCGTGAACGATGATCCCCGGTTTCATGAACTGCCCGCCGACTGGAAATCCAACAGCGGTTTCCGGCTGCCCGTGCAAGGGGCGGAATCGTTACTTGAAGCAGGCACGCGGGTCGCCGGTCATCTGAAATGCACCATGGAAGCACTGGCGAACAACACCAACGCCGATACCCTGAAACTGTTCGTTGGCCATGGCGCCGCGTTTCGTCATGCCGCTTACCATTTAGGCGTACTGGAGTATGACAGGATCGCACAATTGAGTATGTACCATGCCCAACCGATATACCTGGAATATCTGGCCGATGATCAGTGGCGGCACATTGGCGGCGAATGGAAAGTCCGCACGACCGATAAGGACAACGTAGATTGAATAAGTGGCCGGTTTCACAACATTGTCATGAATTCGTAATACAATGGTTTATGTTGATTACTTCAAATAACCAAAATGTAACTCGCTAAAATGCCATCACACGAAAACATTGCTACACTGCCCCGTTACCGCGGCCAACAATGGATCCGCGACGGCCTGCCAGTCACGGGCGAAGCGTGGCAACTGAATAAACGCCACTCGGCAGAAAAAGACCGCGCCAACCATCACGCCATCGCCGAAGTGTTGAACCAGGCGGTATCCCACAAACCCTGGAAATGGCCAAAGCGCCCCATTTATTTTTTTGCCGACCCCCATGCCGATGCCGAGGCATTTGCCGCCTCCCTGGTAGCATCGGGAGGTGTGAAAAAGACCGGGCCCGGTGATCTGGACATCAAGCTAACCGCCTCCGGCCGCAAAGCGGTCTTTATTATCGGGGGCGACTGTCTTGACAAGGGCCCGAGCAACCTGCAACTGTTGCGCAGTATTCGCAACCTCATTGATACCGGCGCCAAAGTCAAACTACTGGCCGGTAATCATGATGTACGATTGTTGATGGGCATTCGCGCCATGGCACTGGAAAGGGATCCAAGAACCGAGCACCTGTTTGTGCGCATGGGCCCCAAGGTCATACCGCTGTTAAAAGAAATTCATACCGAGTATCTCGGCGGTAAAAAAGCGTTACGCGGTATTCCCGATGAGTGCAAGTGCCGCCGAAAACTCTATCCCTCAGCCCACTGGTTCGAAGAATTTCCCAGGGAAGCCGCCTGGTTGATGCCCGAACAAGCCATCGAACGGGAACTGACCCGGATGCGCAAAAAAGTGGATAGCTTCGAAGACGCCTGCCATGAAGCCGGACTTTCCATGCGTGAGGTCTATGCCACGGCGCTGCAATGCCGCAAACTGTTTCTCAAACGAAAAGGCGAATTCGCCTGGTTTTTCCGCGATATGCAATTGCTGTATCGCGAGGGTTCTTTTCTGTTTATTCACGCCGGCTTCGATGACCGTATCATCAACACCGTCGAGGAAAAGGGATTCGCTTACCTCAACCGCCTGTTCCGCAAACAGATCAAACATGACCTGTTTGAGTTCTATTATGGTCCCCTGGCCAATACCATGCGCACCAAGTACCGCGAGGTGGACATGCCGCTGACCCATCATGGCGTGGAGCGTGCTTACCGCCAGGGTGTGCACGCCATCGTCCATGGCCATCGCAACCGTACCAGCGGCCAACGCATTATGCTGCGCCAGGGCATGATCCATATTGAAAGCGATATGACCATGGACCGTAACTCCCGCCAAAAAGAGGGGCTGGACGGCTACGGGATCGGCGTTACCATTGTCCGGCCCGAAGGTCGGGTCGTTGGTATCAGTACCGACTACCCCCACGCCAAGATCTTTGAACCCGACACTTACATACAGCCACAAGGAAAGCGAAAACATGCGACAAAGTAAGAACAGCTTCCGGCATGAATCCCTGCAGGATCCCAAAACCATCCAGGACATACTCAAATCCATCACCAAAGGAATCGGTAAAGGCAAACTGTCCTTCAGCGATGAAGACGGCGAGATCGATATGGAACCGCAAGGACTGTTGAATCTGAAAGTGACGGCAAACCAGGACAATTCGAAGCACCGTCTCAATATACGCATCACCTGGCAGACCGATGAACAGGCCAGGCAGAAAAAGCCATTAACTGTTGAATAGGTGTTGAATAGGCATTGAACAGACCCGCCGGAAAATAGCTATTTATCGGTATTGTGTTTGCCAATAACATTCAATCGAATCCAACCGATCCGATATCGGGTACCGGCTTGATGTATCTCAATGTACGTCCATAAGAGAAATTGCTAATATTTTCGCATACTTGTGAATTTTCCCCCATCGTCAGGCAACGATGCAACGGTTCCGGCACCACCAACCGTGTATGATAAAAGCCCTATTGATAATGACGACTATACCCATTACCAGACGTGCACAAAGTAACCGATAGATCCGCAGCAGATGACACAAACACCGGCGATGACACCCGGCGTTTTCATAAGCGTTTTGCATCGGTGGTCGTCGAGGCACTGCATACCAGGGTACCGGGACGCGCCCGTATTCACATTAACGTTCTCTACCGCCAGCCGGCTTTTGAACCGTTACTGGTCAAACAGCTTTCCGCCTTTACAGCCATTCACTCTACGCAGGCCAATGTGCGCACCGGTAATGTGCTTATCCGGTATGATCGTGAAACGCCCCTGGGCGATATTTTAATCCTGGTCCGCAAAGCGACCCACCGGGCGATCACCAGCGCCCAGTATGCCAAACAACAACCTGTAAAAATCATTCGCAAACACGAGGAACATTTTACCAACGACATCATAACGCTGGTGAAAGAGCAGCTTGAGTCATTCCGGGAGCACGCACCTTCCGGTCCCAGGCCTGCGCGCCATCCACCATCGCGCTCAGCACAGCGCTCACCACCGCACTCACCACCACAATCGTCAACAAAAACCGATTGGCATACCAATGCCGTCAACAAGGTCATTACCGGCACGGCAACGGACCTGGAGCACGGCTTGTCACTGGACGAAGCGGCCCGGCGTCTGCAACGTTATGGCCTGAACGAACTGCCCCGGATCGCAAGACGTTCGCAACTGGCCATATTGATGGAACAGTTCATGACGGTACCCGTCGGCCTGCTGGCGGCATCGGCGGTGGTCTCCGCCGCCACCGGGGGACTGGTGGATGCCGGCGTCATCATGAGTGTGGTGGCGATTAACGCCGGCATTGGTTTTTTCACCGAGCGCCAGGCGGAACAAACCATTAGTGCGTTAACAAAACCGGGACCCCGTTATGCCCGGGTCTTACGCGGTGGCAAGCTCCATGAAGTTCCCCATAGCGAGGTGACCATCGGCGACGTGTTGTTGCTAAGTCCCGGCGATTTCGTCGCCGCCGACGGACGCATCCTGAAAAGCCAGCGTTTCACCGTGGACGAATCCGCGTTAACCGGCGAAAGCGTGCCAGTGCGAAAATCCGCGGAATACACCGCCAAACCTGACACGCCGTTAGCCGAACGCTTTAACATGGTTTATAAAGGCACCATGGTTACCGGCGGTAACGCGGTGGTGGCTATCGTTGCTGTCGGCGTGGATACCGAGATCGGGCAGATCCAGTCCCTGGTGGGCGAAGCACGGTCACCGGAAACCCCCATGCAAATCCAGCTGGGAAAGATCGGTACTCAGCTGGCAGTTATCAGCAGTGCGGTTTGCGTTGGCGTTTTCGCCATCGGCCTGTTGCGGGGCCAGAGTTTTCTGCAAATGCTGAAGAGTTCTATTTCGCTGGCAGTGGCTGCGGTGCCCGAAGGTTTACCCACCGTCGCCACCACCACCCTGGCACTGGGTATCCGCAACATGCACCGTCACAACGTGGCCATCCGCCACCTGAACGCCGTGGAAACCCTGGGATCGGTGCAGGTCCTGTGCCTGGATAAAACCGGTACCCTGACCTTAAATAAAATGCGCGTCTTAGCCTCGCATGTCGGCCTGGAAACCGCTGCCATTTCCGAATACCAGTTCGTGGTTGATGGTGATGTCATCGATCCCCTGCAACAGGATGAATATGTGCGTTTGCTGCAGGTCAGCGCTTTATGCAATGAGTCGGAAGAC
Source organism: Gammaproteobacteria bacterium (assembly GCA_050116575.1). Classification (GTDB taxonomy): domain Bacteria; phylum Pseudomonadota; class Gammaproteobacteria; order SZUA-152; family SZUA-152; genus JAKEGK01. Next base: position 29,740 of record JASFOJ010000035.1, read on the forward strand.
ATCTACAAAACAAACAGCAAGATATTCAATGGCTCACCCACGGAAAACGCTCTGGTCGAACTGGCGGTGAACGCGGGCGTCGATGTTGCCCAACTGCATGAACGTTATCCGCGATATAAGACCCGCTATCGTTCCGAAGAACGGCCGTATATGTGCACCTGCCATAAAATTGCGGCAGACACACAACTTGTCGCTGTCAAGGGCAGTCCGCAGCAGGTATTGGCGCTTTGCCAGTGGTATCTGAAAGGCGGCAAAAAACATGTATTAAACGACAGGATTAGGCACCGGATCATCGCAGCAAACGACAGCATGGCAAGCGACGCCTTACGCGTACTGGGGATCGCCTTTGCCGAACACGATCTGGATGAAAAACACTATTGCGAGCAACTAACCTGGTTAGGCCTGGTGGGTATGATCGATCCGTTGCGCACCGGCATGACGGATCTGATTCATACGTTTCACGAGGCCGGTATCCACACCATGATGATTACCGGCGATCAGGCGGCGACGGCGTATGCTATCGGCAAGCAACTGAAACTGAGTGAAGATGAACCCCTGCAAATTCTGGACTCCACGCGGTTGGACAAACTCGATCCCCAACTGCTCAAGGGACTGGTGGACAGGATCCACGTATTTGCCCGCGTCAGCCCAGCCCACAAACTGAAAATCGTGCAGGCATTACAGCAGTCCGGCAAAGTGGTGGCCATGACCGGCGACGGAATAAACGACGGCCCCGCGTTGAAAGCCGCCAACATCGGCGTTGCGATGGGCGGCGCCACCACCGACGTAGCCCGCTCAGTCTCCGACGTAGTGCTCGAAGATGACAACCTGCACACCATGTCGGAAGCGGTACATCAGGGCCGCACCATTTATAACAACATCCGTAAAACCATTCATTATCTGATATCCACCAACCTCTCTGAGATCGAAGTCATGCTGGCCGGTGTCAGCCTGGGAGCCGGCCAGACACTGAATCCTATGCAATTACTGTGGATCAACCTGGTCACGGATATTTTTCCCGGACTGGCACTATCCATGGAAGCCGCCGAGCCGGATATCATGCAACAACCACCGCGGGAGCCCGACGAGGAAATCATCCAGCGCAAGGACTTGTATAAAATGGCGCGGGAGTCGGCCATTATTACGGGCGGCAGTCTTGCCAGTTACGCCTACGGCGCATTGCGCTACGGACCCGGCCCCCGGGCCAATACGCTGTTGTTTAACACCTTAACGGTCACGCAACTTGTCCATGCATACAGCACCCGTTCCGAGCACTATTCCGTTTTCAGCAAAAAACGCCTGCCGCGTAACCACGCCCTGGACCTGGCGGCCGGCGGATCTCTGGCGTTACAGGTACTAGCCATGACGGTTCCCGGGTTGCGTAATCTGCTGGGTTCAACGCCCCTGGGTCTTCTGGACCTGCTGGTCATCGGTGGTGGTGTATCCGCCCCCTTTTTCGTGAACGAATTTATCAAGGAAACCACCCGTGACCGTCAACGGGACATTTTGGACAACACCAACAAGGAGTCTGACAAACCGCCCGCCAAGGAGAGTACATCATGAAATCCGACTTCGTCTTCACCTCCGAGTCCGTATCCGCGGGTCACCCGGATAAACTGTGCGACCTGATCAGTGACGCGATTGTGGACAAGTTCCTGCGCGCCGATCCCTTTTCGCGTGTTGTAGCGGAAAGCGCGGTGGCCAATGGCGTTATCTTTATTTCGGCGCGGTTTGTATCAAAAGCGTCGGTTGATATACCACAGACGGCGCGGGATATGATTCAAAAGGTGCGTTATACAGGTTCAGATTTTAACGCCACTGACTGTTCGATACTGACCAATTTCAACGAGATGCCCTCCGAGCGATATGTAACCGTTGATGAAACCACGTTACCAGAACAGGACTTCGATCAATTCACCGCCGAAAACCATGCCACGGTGTTCGGTTTTGCCTGCAACCAAACCGCAAATTTAATGCCCCTGCCCATTCATCTGGCGCACGGTATCGTCAAGCAGCTGGACAGCCTGCGGCTGCAAAACAAACTGGATTACCTGATACCCGATGCCACTGCCCAGGTGGCGGTGGAATACCGTGACAGAAAAGCTTACCGGGTACATAGCATCAACCTGATCACGGCCCATCATAAGCTGGATGAATCCGGGCTGGAAACCATGGGCGAAGATATTATTGAACAGGTTTTTAAGCCGGTGATAGAGCCCGAAGATATCCGGTTTGATAATAAGACCAGGGTATTTATCAATCCCGGCGGTCCCGTTACCAAAGGCGGTCCCGCGGTTCACTCCGGCTTGACGGGCCGTAAAAACGCGACGGATACTTATGGCCAGTATTGCCGCCACAGCGGCGCGGCGCTCAGCGGCAAGGATCCCACCCGGATCGACAGGACCGGCAACTATATCGCCCGCTATGCCGCCAAAAACATCGTAGCTGCCGGGCTGGCGGATGAATGTGAAGTGCAATTGAGTTACACCATCGGGCAGGCACAACCGGTCAGTATCCAGGTAGAGACCTTCGGCAGCGGCAAAGTGGATGATACGCACTTGGCCAATATGCTGGAACAGCATTTCGATTTTCGGCCAGCGGCCATCATCGCCCGCTTCAACTTGCGCCATTTACCCGCCATGACGGAAGATGGTTTTTATCAAAAACTTGCCAGCTACGGTCAATTCGGCCGCAGCGAACTGGGATTACCCTGGGAAGAAACCGACAAGGTTGAAACACTGAAAGGGTCTTAAAAACAAAAAATGGTTTTAACGCAAAGGCGCGAAGACGCAGAGTTTAGAGAAAAAAGCTCTGATTACGTTCTGGTTTGTCCTTCCAATTCCATTTATGGTTGCGTCGAAACTGTCACCGGGCTATTTACTATCCCTGTACAATATATCTAATTAGTGCCCATCCATAAATGGCTGTTTTATTAATATTCTGGCGCGCAACTACTTTTCGTGCCGGTTCTTATTGATCAACTCTATATGTTTGCAAATTTTGCTATTAAATCTGCTCATAAAGCATGCTTTTTCCTATTTTAAAGGCATACGAAAACATCCAAAGCTTTGGCGTACGTACTTTGCACCCATTGTAAGGAAGAGCAGTGGACTAGCCGCTTTCGGCTCTGGCCAATCTCATCAGGTTGTAGCTGATGACCGACGACCAAACAAAAGCTTTAAATCCATCGTAGCCCTTCCAGGTTGCTTTGCCGAGCCCAAAAACACGCTTTAATTCCGAAATGTTACCTTCGATGCCCGCTCGAAAGTCGCGCAATCGTTTAAACGTCTTTTTCTTCACGCCCATGTCGTGGTAGGCGATTCCCCGCTTTTTGTGAAAAACCACGCGAGTAATACCTAACGCTCTACCTTTACTGACGTTATCCGCACTGGCATAGCCACCATCACTCGCGGTTGATACCGGCACCTGACCAAAGAGTTTCATATGGCCATGGATCATCGGGATAAATCGATCCGCATCACTGGGATTGCCATCTTCAATAACCAGGTGCGTAATCAACCCGCTGGCATCACTGCTCAGATTAATTTTATGACCATACTCCACAACACGGGGTCCCTTGACGATGATGTCGGTATGCGCTTCGAACAGGCTGACGATCTTGTCCGAGGCCGGCACGTTTTCTCCACAAAAAATCCGTCGCTGTGTTTGATCGACAACCTTCAATAACAGATCTCGATAGTGTTCAACCTGACAGAGCCACTTTCTTTGGGGCTCGCCATCGCATCCTTCGACCTTGACTTGTGACAATGCTCTATCCACTTGTTTGAGTACAACCCATACCGATTGGAGTAACTTCGGATAAAGTGCTTCTTTTTCCCGCTTTTTGGCGTTAAAAATGCCAAATGCCAGCGATTTTGTGTCTTTTCGCTTGTCGGTAAAACGGATCTTCACGCCCGTCATGTCCCGGCTTTTTGCCAGCAGACGGCTTAGCACCCGCACCCCATCGCTCAGCAAATGACTGTCGCTCGGCGGCGCAATATGGCTTTGAACCACCGTGCTGTCGATCCTTATCTTTTCAAGCGAGATAGCGCCTTCATGAAAATACTCCGCCGACAACGCTTGAAAAACGCTCTCCAGTGTCTGCGCTTTGATCCGCCGGGTGGTTGCCTGCAAACTCGATTTCTTCGGACTGACACCATCGGCTATTCGCGCAAAAGCTCGGTAGCTCATCGAATCCGATAGATGAAACGCTAAGTCTTCGTAGCTCACTTGCAACATCTGTTTCAACAGCAAGCATCGGAAAACACTTTCCACGGATAGACCACAACGGCCAACGCTTGTTATCCCCTCACTGACCAGATCGTTCTCAATCAGCGGCAGTACTATCGATTGATGCTCATCCAACAATCGCGATAAGCTTTTTAGCTGCTTTCCAAACTCGTGTTCTGAATAAAATTCAAATATACTTGTCTGTGGCACGCGGGTTTCTCGCACGCTAAAATCCTCTTGGGTTGGTTGTTATTTTTGGCGAAATAAATGTACCAAACTCAAGAGGATTTTTTAATCTCCTTCGTCAATATTTCCTTGTTTCTCAGCTAAATGCGTATTTATGGATAGGCACTAATTAGCGTTTCTCAAACCGTAGGACGGATTATCGAAATTTTAATAACCGTGGCAATCTTTGCGGCTTTGCGTCTTAGCGTTGAATATTATTTTTTATCCATGATCAGTTGCGTGGCATACCACAGCAGGTTCGACGCGGCACCAAACACCGCTCCCTGTTGCAACTGCCGCACTGCCATCAACACGAACGCAACAAAAAGGATCGACCGGAAATCCACTTGCCCGCCGCTGCTGTCCTTGATAAAGGCGTCAACGCTGCTTAAACGGCGAGATGCATCTTTCCAGACCGCCATGGGTTTGGGTTCGCTTGTTAATTCAAAGTACGGGGAAGACCCCAGCCATGACATTAATTTATCCCGTAATTCCGCCCCGCTCTCATATTCGATAAGTACACTGGCGGTGGTTGTATTAACGGTTATTCGCTCGACACCGGTAACAGCACTTAATTCGGTTTCGAGGTTGTCAAAAAAGGTCGAATCATGGCGCTTGGATGGAACCTTCAATCGGTAGCGCCCTGGAGCGGAATGTGTCAAATAGGCAGTGGGTTTCATTCGATATCGTTACTGAATCCGGGAACGAAAAATTACGGTTTACGGTTAACAGCAGTTATTTTTCGGCGGCTGCGTCCGCGGCGGTCTCGACAGTAGACTCGCCTACTGCCTCGCCAACACCACCGCTCTCACCGGTTTCATCCACAGCACTATATTGTTCCTCCTGTTCAAGTTCCGCGCGGGCTTCGGCAATGAGGTCTTCTGCCACTTCACTGAGTTCCGCGAAGGTTTCACGGCCTTTATCGTAAAGCAGCATGCCCGATTTGATAGCGGCACGGGTTAGCGGGCGGCCCGCCCTGGCGAGTATCGGCAACACCACGGGTGTTATGATCGCCATGCCAATTCCAATGGCGATACCTTTACCAATCCCACTTTTGAATGTGTCTTCTATTGCCATTGTTTACCTAATCGCCAACAGTTAAGCTATTGAAATACATTATTTATTACATTATAAAAATAATAGGTTCCATTACCCGTTTCGTCCTTGATCATCATCAACCATAAAGTAATTTCAGGTAGTAAAACAGTATCTTAAGTGA
>JASFOJ010000036.1:0-35269 GCA_050116575.1 Gammaproteobacteria bacterium
GCGTATTCCCGGTTGCGTCCGGTGGTATTCACGTATGGCACATGCCGGCACTGGTTGCCATTTTCGGTGACGATGCCTGCTTGCAGTTTGGTGGTGGTACGCTGGGTCATCCCTGGGGTAACGCCGCGGGTGCTGCTGCTAACCGTGTTGCACTGGAAGCCTGTGTTGAAGCTCGTAACCAGGGCCGTGAAATTGAAAAAGAAGGTAAGGAAATCCTTACTGCTGCGGCCAAGCACAGCCCCGAGCTTAAGATGGCGATGGAAACCTGGAAAGAAATCAAGTTTGAATTCGACACCGTTGACAAGCTTGATGTAAGCCATAAATAAGTTAATCGTCGAAAGTGCAAGGCGTGGAAATACTCTTTTCCCGCCTTGCAAATTTTCGCCACTAATTTGCTACTAAGATGTCAAGGTGCGGAAATTTGACGATGTATAGATGGTTATTAAGTTGTCTGCATTACGCAGGCTACACAGGTTAAAACGCTAATCGGGTCAATCATCGATAGCGAATTACATGAGGATTTTACAATGAGTGAAATGCAAGATTACAGTTCAAGTTTAACCGATCCGTCCAGCCGCAAGTTCGAGACCTTTTCTTACCTGCCGGAAATGGACAAGGAAAACATCCGCAAGCAGGTGCAATATATTGTGGATAAAGGCTGGAACCCGGCAGTTGAACATACCGAGCCGGAAAACGCTTTTGATCATTACTGGTATATGTGGAAGCTGCCCATGTTCGGTGAAACGGACGTGGACCGTATCCTGGCGGAAGCGGACGCTTGTCACAAAGCCCACCCCAATAACCACGTGCGTTTGATTGGCTATGATAACTATGCTCAATCCCAAGGTACCGCCATGGTTATCTACCGGGGTCCCATCAAGGTTTAAATTACGTTTCTCAATCATTTAGCCTTGTATAAAAAACCCCTGCCCGGAGTATTACGGCCAGGGGTTTTTTGTTCCGGGATTGCGGTGTTTCGATAGCGGTGTCACCAGCGCCGTCAAACCACCTGCAATATCACAATACTAGTTAATGTAAAAAAGGTGCTCGTCAAATGACTGATATTGACATAGACCAATACAAGATTACCGAAGAACCTTATTACAAGCCTGTTCACAACGAAGTGGAATTGTTTGAGGCCGCGTACAACTCAACGCGTATGCCAATCATGCTGAAAGGTCCAACCGGTTGCGGAAAATCCCGCTTTATTGAATATATGGCCTGGAAACTCAAGCGGCGCCTCATTACGGTAGCCTGTAACGAGGATATGACGGCATCCGACCTGGTGGGCCGGTTTTTGCTGGACCCAAAAGGAACCGTCTGGCAGGACGGACCGTTGACCACGGCAGCACGTATCGGTGCTATCTGTTATCTGGATGAAGTGGTGGAAGCCCGACAGGATACGACTGTCATCATTCATCCCTTAACAGACCATCGCCGTGCGTTACCGCTGGATAAGAAAGGTGAAGTTATTCAGGCCCACGAAGATTTCCAGTTGGTCATTTCCTATAACCCGGGCTACCAGAATCTGATGAAGGATTTGAAACAGTCCACCAAGCAGCGTTTTGGTTCCCTGGATTTTGATTATCCCGACGCGGAAGTAGAAGCGGAAATCGTCGCTCATGAATCGGGTGTGGATAAAGATACCGCCGCCAAGCTGGTTCAGGTCGGCCACCGTGGCCGTAACCTGAAAGGTCATGGCCTGGATGAGGGTATCTCCACGCGGTTGCTGATTTATGCGGGGCAATTGATTGCCAAGGGTATTGATCCGAAATCCGCCTGCATGATGGCGCTGGTTAGTCCCATCACTGATGACGCCGATATGCGCGATACGCTCAACGCATCCGTGGGTACGTACTTCTAGTATGTGACGATGAGTGTTGAGGTATACATCGATGAGGTTGCACAAATCATATTCGGGGTGAATTGATTTATGATGGCGGTTAACTTGGAAGAATACCGGGAGAAGCTGGCGGACGCGTCGCCGGAAGTGCGCGACACTTTTGATGCCAGTTTTTCGGAAGCATCGCGGGTGATGTCGCCGGCCGGATTGCAGAACTATCTGGAAGGCGCCCGTGGTTTATGCGAACTGGGTCGAGGTTCGCCGCTGGTGGTATCTTATTTACAGAGCCTGCCCATTGTCGTTAAGGAAGTGGGTGAAGACGTCATTCAAGATATTATCAGCAGTGTGATGAAGTTGTCGTCGCTGGTCAGCGGCGAAGTCATCGAGCTGATGATCGCCAGTTTGCCCACGGCGGTACGGCGCCTGGGTGATGCGGACTTATTGCGCGGCTATTTGTCGCTGATTCAGCAACTGGCTTCCAAGGCTCCCCGGGGTCTGCGCCCCATGCTGGCCCGTCTCGATCAGTTATTTGAGAAAATGACCCTTGGTGGGTTACGTCGCTGGGCCATGTGGGGTGCGCAGGCCCACGCCCGGGACTTCGAAGCGCTGGGTAAATATTTTTCCCTGGAATCGGCAGACGCCCAGGCGGTTCTGAAAAAAGAACGCCGGGGTACATTATTCGTTGATAACCAGCGCAAACTGAATTTTTATTTGCGTGCCCTGTGGGGCCGGGACTTTTTTATTCGTCCCACTTCCGGTGATTATGAAAGCCGTGAAGGTTACCGTCCTTATATCGAACGGCGCGTTATTCATGTTCCCGATGCCTTTGATGATTACGGTACGGTGTCCGGTGTGGAACTGTATCGCGCCACAACCACGCATGCGGCCGCCCACCTTTCCTACACCCTTGAACCGTTGTCAGCGGAAGCATTAAATCCCGCGCAAATGATGTTTATCGGGTTGTTCGAGGACGCCCGTATTGAATACCTGGCCGCGAAGGAATTCCCCGGTCTCAAAAAACTCTGGTTGCGCATCCATGAACAGGTCAGTGAAATCAGCTGTGCAGCGGATCGTGTTGTCGGGCTCATGGAGCGTGTCGCCCGCGCCATGCTCGATGAAAGTTATGAAGATACCAATCCCTGGGTCCACGAAGCCGCCGCCGCGTTTCATGAGCGGGTAAAGGAGGATGCTGAAAACAGCCAGATGAGTTGGGACCTTGGTGTAACGTTTTACAACAAACTGGCCGGTTACATGGAAATACCCAGTTTGCGCAAACTTGAGTCCTTTGGTATTCCTTATCGTGATGACAACCGTTACCTGTGGGCTTTTGACGAACAGCAATGGCATGAAGCGGAATATGTGCCATTGAGTCAACGGCAGGAGCGTAAAACGGTGAGTGTCATGGAAATGGTTAACGAGCTTGATTGTGAACTGGCCGGGGATGATGCGCAGGAAATATGGCGTTTGGAAACGCCTTTTTATCTAGACCAGGAAGGGTGCACGATCAATGAGCTGGAAGGTACCGAACCTGTCAGTGACCCTTTTCATTACCAGGAATGGGATTACCAGGTACAGTTGAATCGTCCCGATTGGGTTACCGTGCTGGAGCGCCGGCAAAAGAAAGGCGATCCGGAAGAGATTGACAAGACCCTGATAGAGTATCGGCCAATAGCGAGCCGCCTGAAACTGATTATCGATGCCCTGCAGCCTCGCGGAATTGTCCGGGAGCGATACCAGGAAGAGGGAGACGAGATTGATATCAACGCCGCAATCAGGGCAATGATCGATATGCGCATGGGACAAATGCCGGACCCGCGTATTAATATTCGCTATCAACATAAGACGCGGGATCTGGCGGTATTGGTGTTGCTGGACTTGTCGGAATCCACCAACGAAGTGCTGCCTGATACCGATCGACCGGTTATTCAGCTGGCGCGGGAGGCCACAGCAATATTGTCCTGGGCTATCGATGGTATTGGCGATCCCTTTGCGATTCACGGTTTCGCGTCCGATGGCCGGCACGATGTGCAATATTATCGGTTTAAGGATTTTGGTCAGCCTTACGACGACGAAGCGAAAGCCCGGCTGGCGGGGATGCAAGGGGCATTGTCTACCCGTATGGGGGGTGCGTTAAGGCATGCCGCACATTTTTTGTTACAACAGCCCCAACAGAAGAAACTGATCCTGCTGGTGAGCGACGGCGAACCGGCGGATATCGACGTGCGTGACCCGCAATACTTACGTTATGACACAAAAAAGGCGGTAGAAGAGTTAGCTACACGTGGTGTTACTACCTACTGCCTGACATTGGACCCCCATGCTGATGATTATGTATCACGGATTTTTGGGGTTAACCGCTATGCAGTGGTCGACCATGTGCAGAAATTGCCGGAAAAACTGCCGGCGTTGTTCGTGGCATTAACCAGCTAATTGAAGCGACAAAAGGGTCCCCCTATTGACCATCGGACCTGCAGGTGATCTGTATACTTTTTGATAATTAAGCAGGCGTTGTTAATTAATAAAAAGTAGTTGATCAGACGCCAAACAAATTGCATACTGTTGAGCATGAAATCACGGCTTAACGACATTCCTATTATTAAATCCGTTCCATCCTATGTGGGTGCGACGCATTTTAACCGTGTGCGCTTGTCTCAGCTCCGCTTAGACAATTCGTTAAGGCTGGAGCTGTTCAGTTTACGCGGTCTGGATATCGTCATTGAGGATGACGCCTGGGTTTGTATTGATCGTACCCTGGGTGACCTGCCCGTGCTGGCCTGGACCGAATTTGACAGAAAGAACCGCCAGGGGCTGCACCAGCCCATTCCTTGCAAGTTGCGTTTTTATCACAATCACGCGGATCTTATTTGCGGTACCGTACTGGATGATCTGGGTCGGATCCTCGAGCGCCGCTTGTCAAAGCTGCGTTACAAATCCAATCGCAAAATTATTTACCTACGTAGAATTCGCAACGCCCGCAGTTTTACGTAAGTAGTTCTAAGTAGTTTTTATTCCCTTTCCGATTTTACCCGTCATGCCGCTGGATAACGACTGCCGGGTTGTTTGTCCTGACGTTAATGCAGTGGAGAAATCTTATCTTAATTGAAGAATTAAACTTACAAATTATTTGTTGAATTGATAATCGCCTTTTGGTAAAAATCATAAACAAGGCTTTTCGAAGGAACGCAAAGCACATAATAAATTGACCGGCTTTAAGGGTGATGGTCACGGGTAACATAATAAGAATCATAACAAGTACAAAACGGACTTTAATGGCAGTTTGTTGCAGTATGATGTTAGCGGTTTCGCGCATGTTTCAAGGGGGTTAGCATCTGCGGCTGCTCTGACGTTACGCAATCACAATTCCATTCAGTCTTCATCCCATCGACTCCCAACTGTCCAGTCAATGCAGTAATTAATCAGCCGATTGCCCATGGCAATTAAAAGTGCCGGCGGTGTTGTGCCGGTGAAAAGGGAGAACCATTTAACCTGCTTTAGGTTGTCAACGCCTTTCACCTTGAGGGTGTTGTTTCGAGGACATTAGTTCACTCCATTCAAAGCAAATATAAAACATATGAGGAGCGTTAAAATGAGAAAACTGATATCTGTGTTCGTCGTCATTTGTGCCGCAATCTTCGCTGTCCAGGCATGGGCCGGCGAAGAACATCACGCCAAGGGTGTTGTGAAAGCCATCAAACATTCCGACCGTAAACTCACCATTTCACACGGTCCCATTAAGTCGCTGGGTATGAAGGGAATGACCATGGACTTTGCCGTTGCCGACCCCGGCATGCTGGATGTCGTTCAAAAGGGCCACGCCGTCAGTTTCGTCATGGAAGTTGACAGCGACGGTAATTTCACCATCGTTGATATCCAGGACGACGGTATGGCCGAAGGTGAAATGGACATGTCCCACAGCAGTGAGCATCATCACGATCACTAGTGTGGTCCGGTTGGCCTGTCGCGTATAAAACGCGGGAAGTATTCATAACAATAATAAAAGATAACCCGCCGTCCGCTGTTAATGGCGGCGGATGGCGGGTAAAACAAAAGCAGTGCTTTATCGGTATAACGATAAAACCTACGCAACGCATTTTATATATTAACAACAAAGCCTCTTATGCGCGGTGTTTGAACGCTGGGTCGGGGCTTTGTATAAAAAGGAGAGGCATTAATGGGAATTCAAGAGAAAGGGCGGCAATCTCTGATTATTGCAGCGGTAACGTCCGGTGTGCTGGCGCTGACGCCGGCGGTGAACGCGGCCGAAGAGATGGATCATAGTCAAATGGACCACAGTCAGATGGATCATGGTTCGATGGATCACAGCCAGATGGATCATTCAGCGGCGGCCCAGGCCGGTGGCCACGTGCATCACTCCCACGGGGCTGGTCAATGGATGTTCGAATACCGGTACATGAGTATGGACATGGAAGATTTGCTGGATGGATCCGATAGTATCAGTAACAGTGATGCTTTGGCTGCTGGGTCTTATTCGATGGTTCCAACAACGATGACCATGAATATGCATATGCTGATGGCGATGTATGGTTTTTCCCATCAATGGTCCGGCATGGTGATGTTGAACTATCTGGACAACGAAATGGACATGGTGAACGGCATGGGTATGAAAACGTCAATGGATACCAGCGGAATCGGCGATACCCTGGTTGGCGCCATGTATAAAATTGACAACGCCTGGACCGCGGCTCTGTCGTTAAGCATACCAACCGGAGCGACGGACGAAATGGTAACGATGATGGGCAATGACCGTCCGGCACCATATGGTATGCAACTGGGGTCAGGTACCTATGATCTGATTCCATCGATTACCTACAAAGCCTCTCAAGGCCCATGGACTTATGGTGGTCAGGCGGAATATACGTTACGGACCGGCGAAAATGACGAAGAGTATACGCTGGGTGATAAACTGGAAATTTCCGCGTGGGGCAAATTCGCGTTGAATAAAATTGTTGCCCTCGGCGGGCGTCTGAATTACCTCAACGCCAATGAGATCGATGGTATAAATCCAAAGATAATGAAGCCGGGCGGAAACTTTATGGCGCCTACCGATGATCCCGCTAATTACGGTGGTACTCGCCTCGACCTGGGTGTGGATGTGACGGCGCAAACCGGGCCTCATACCTTTGGCATCAGTTATGCTGTGCCCATTCAGCAGGACGTCAATGGCATCCAGTTGGAGACCCAGTCCATTCTGACGCTCTCGTATATGTTCATGATGATGTAAAGTCCCCCGAAGTCCGTGGTGCCTCCTGTACTATGGGGTAAACCCATATACAGGAGGCGCCGCTGTTTTGCTAAACTGCCGAGCTGGATTGTTAACGTAACCATACCGCAATACCGCGATGTGTTTTTAAAGGGGAAGGTGGAAGGTGAAGGTTGTGAAAGCTCCGTGCCTGCGCAGGTCTAACCGTGACCTGCCGAAATGCCGTACACTCATCGTCAATCTGTTTGTGTTGCTTGCCGGTGCCTTCAGTGTCACCTGCAAGGCAGCAGATACGGATATAGCGGATATGGACATGTTATCCCTGTCCCAGGCGGAGATGTTGGCGCTGCAAAATGATACCACGACCCGCAAAGCCCGCGCCCAACAGGAAAGTCTCAAGGAAAAGGCGGTGGCTGCCTACAGCTGGCCCGATCCCAAGCTGAACCTGGGAATTGCCAATGTGCCGCCCTCGTTTGAGATTGACCAGGAACCCATGACCCAGATGGTGGTCGGGATAACCCAAATGTTTCCCCCCTGGGGAGCTGTGGGCGCAAAGAGCGCCCAATTGTATAGCATGTCGGATGCCATGGACCAGCAGGTCAACAACCGCCGGTTGCTTACGCTAGCGGGGGTGCGAAAAAGCTGGCTGGATGTTTATCTGCAGCACCAGTCTTTGTTATTGCTTCAGGAAAACCTGAAGGTTTTTAAACAGTTCAACGAAGTGGCGCGTTATCAATACCGCGTGGGACGTGGTAACCAGCAGGATGTTATTCGCGCCCAATTAGAACAAAATTTGCTCGAAGACCGTATCGCCATAACGGAGGCTAAGTACGAAAGTGCGGTTGCAGTACTTACGAAGTGGTTGGGGGTAGAGCGTATATCCAAGGAATTGGATATGCAGTTTCCCGAGTTTTCTGACCTTCCTTCAGAGCAACGCGTGCTGTCTAATTTGGAACAACATCCCACGATGCGTATGCGCAAAATGCGTGTGACCGCTGCAGAAAATGGTGTAAAATACGCAAGTTCACAGCGCCATCCTGGCTGGGCATTTAAAGTACAATACGGTTATCGGGCCGATAGCCCATCGGGAGCCAGCCGGGATGATCTGATCACCGCAATGTTGACAGTTGATCTGCCCCTGTTTACGGATGATCGGCAGGACCGATTGGTTTCCGCCAGTAAATCCGACATGGTTGCTGCGCAACAGGAACTGGACGACTGGCGCCGACAGATCAAAATGCAATTTGAGAAAACCATGGCTGTGTACACTCGCGCCAATGAGCGTGTGCAGTTGTATCAAGGATCTGTATTACCACATTCCAAGCAAAACACCGAGGCGACCTTGAACGCCTATCAAAGTGGTGTCACGGATTTTAACGTGTTGGTTCGGGCGCGATTGACGGAACTGAAAAGCGAGCTGCAATTTGTAAAGTTGAACGTTGAACGTGCAAAAGCACAAGTTGAACTGTTGTATCTTGCCGGGGTTGATTAGACCATGACAGCACAATCGCGACGCGCCAATTCCAATCCCTACGCCAACCCCGGCAAAGCGCACTACAATCCCTATTCCGGACACAATCCGCAGCGCCGGCCGGATCATACTATGAAGGCAATGAAGGGTGCGGTGCAGTTCACCATCGCGGTGATTGTTGCTGCGATACCCATCAGTTTTTATCTGGTGCAACCCAGCGATATTCAGAACGCACTTGCCTCGAATAATAAAGATTCAGACATCAAGCGTATTATTTCCACCATCGGCGGTACCATTAAACAACAGGCCAGTGGTGTATTTGGCAGTAACAAAAGTATGCGCGTTCAGGCAGGCGCGCCCCAGCCACAGACGCACCAACCGCAGCAGGCGCCGGCGGCTGGTACGAATTTACCCGGCACCCAGACCACACAAGTTGCCGATGCATCGGAACCGTCCGAATCTCTGGACAGCGTTATGGATGATACGGCCATGGAGCATGCGGCCAAGCACGCCAATCCCACCTATGTGTGTCCCATGCACCCGGATGTGATTACCGATGATCCGGATGCCATTTGTCCCATTTGCGGTATGGACCTGGTGCCGTTGGAAACCGGGGGTGAGGCGGGTACTGTCAAGTTAACGCCCACTGTGATAAACACCTTAGGGGTGCGTACCGAAAAAGTTAAAAAGCGGACCTTGTTCCGGACCATTGACAGTGTGGGTTACGTGGAAATGGATGACGCCAACATCCGTACCGTCAACCTGCGTGTCGACGGCTGGATTGAAAAATTGTATGTCAAAACCGAAGGTGACCGGGTAAAAGCGGGCGACCCTTTATTCGAATTGTATTCTCCCAAGCTGGTTAACGCCCAGGAAGAATATGTCCAGGCGATGCGTAACAACAATTCTATGCTGGTGAAAGCATCCCGCGAAAGGCTGGCGTCACTGGGTATTTCCGCTGATCAAATCGAACAGTTGCAAACACAGGAAGACGTCAAACAACACGTCGAATTCTATGCACCACAGGACGGCATCATTTCCAAATTCGACATTCGGGAAGGCCAATACGTCAAACCTTCCAAAACCTTGCTGGAAATCGTGGACCTTGGCAGTATTTGGATAATTGCGGAGATTTTTGAGACCCAGGCCGACTGGGTTAAAAAAGGGCAGCGGGCACAGGCGAGCTTGCCTTATCTGCCTGGCAAGCGCTGGGAAGGGATGGTGGATTACGTTTATCCCAGTCTGGATCCGGGAACCAGAAGCCTGAAAGTCCGGTTGCAATTTGATAACCCGGAAGAATCACTGAAACCTAATATGTACGCGGACGTGGAGATCTATGCCAAACCCAAGCGCAAGGTGTTGACTATACCGCGCGAAGCGTTAATCGTGACCGGTGATCAGAACCGGGTGATCGTGGCGTTGGGCGAGGGGAAATTCATACCCATGAACGTGCGGGTGGGGATGACCACCGACCGCGGAGTTGAAATACTACATGGCCTGGCGGAGGGGGATGAAGTTGTTACGTCAAGCCAGTTCCTCATAGACTCGGAGAGCAGTTTGAAAGCGAGTCTCGCCCGGATGGCCGGTGGCGGTTAGGCAAACGAGTCAGCAACCGGTTGTTCATCGAAAACGGTTGTTCCAGTATCAGCCAGGGGTTATGTAAACGCAGGGGGAGGCGCAGGGCGGCGCCGGGCAAAATTATTTAGGGAGCTTATTGGTATTCGGGAATGCCGCGCCGGTGTGACAGTATGCCCCGGGTACACAATAACAACGACAAGAAATAAGTGGTATTGTGATTGCTCATATTATTCGCTGGTCTATCGAGAACCGCAGCCTGGTTCTCATGTTCTCTGTGATCCTGGTCGGTTGGGGAATATTTTCCGTTAAGCAAACACCCCTGGATGCCATTCCCGACTTGTCCGATTTGCAGGTCATTATCAAAACGTCCTATCCGGGCCAGTCTCCCGAGGTTGTCGAGGACCAGGTGACTTACCCCATTACTACCGCCATGCTCTCGGTGCCCAAAACCACCGCGGTACGCGGCTACTCTTTTTTCGGGGATTCCTATGTTTATGTGATTTTTGAAGAAGGAACGGATATCTACTGGGCGCGCAGCCGTGTGCTGGAATATATGAACCAGGTAGCCAGCAAATTACCGGATTCGGTCCGGGCGTCATTGGGGCCGGACGCCACGGGTGTTGGCTGGATTTATCAATACGTGCTGGTAGACCGGACTGGCAGACATGATCTGTCCCAACTGCGCTCCCTGCAGGACTGGTTTTTAAAATATGAGTTACAGACGGTGCCGGGTGTTTCCGAAGTGGCGACAGTGGGCGGCATGGTCAAGCAATATCAGATAGTGCTGAACCCGGACCGGCTACGGGCGTTTTCCATTCCCCTGGCCAAGGTGCGCAAGGCCGTGCAGCGCGCCAATCAGGAAGTGGGTGGGTCGGTCATTGAGCAAGCCGAAGCTGAATACATGATCCGGGCAAAAGGTTACCTGCAAAGTATCGAAGACCTGGAACAAATTCCCATAACCACCACCCAGCGAGGCACGCCGGTCGTACTGGGTGATATCGCCCATATTCGCATCGGTCCCCAGATGCGCCGCGGTATTGCCGACTATAACGGCGTGGGGGAAGTGGTCGGCGGTATCGTGGTCATGCGCTGGGGCGAAAACGCGCTGCGCACCATCGATGCCGTTAAGAAAAGATTAAACGAGTTGCGTAAGGGCCTGCCGGATGGTGTGGAAATCATCGAGACTTACGACCGCTCGCAGTTGATTCTGAATTCCGTGAAAAACCTGCGTCACAAGCTCATTGAGGAGTTTATTGTGGTCGCGGTTGTGTGCCTGATATTTCTGTTTCACCTGCGCTCGGCACTGGTGGCGATTGTTATCCTGCCCATGGGTATACTGACTTCCTTTATCGTCATGGAATGGCAGGGCATTAACGCCAACATCATGTCATTGGGAGGGATTGCCATTGCGGTTGGCGCCATGGTGGATGCCGCCATTGTGATGATTGAAAATGCGCACAAGTATATTGAAAAAAACCAGCTCACCGACAGCAATCGCTGGGAAATTATGCGCGTTGCCGCCGCCGATGTGGGTCCGGCGCTGTTTTTCTCTTTGTTGATTATTACCTTGAGTTTTCTGCCGGTGTTCACCCTGGAGGCGCAGGAAGGTAAGCTGTTTTCACCCCTCGCTTATACCAAAACCTATGCCATGGCGGCGGCCGCCGGTTTGTCCATAACCCTGATGCCGGTGTTAATGGGATATTTTATCCGCGGTCATATCGCGTCCGAAAATAAAAATCCCATTAACCGGTTTTTGATCGCCCTTTACAAACCGGTGATTAAGTTTGTGTTGAAACATCCTGTGTTAATTGTCGTTTTGTCAGCCTTGGTGGTTGCCAGTTTGTATATTCCGCTGAACAGGTTGGGTTCGGAGTTCATGCCGGAACTGGATGAAGGTGATCTGATGTATATGCCGACTACGTTTACCGGTGTGTCAGTGGGTAAGGCCGCTGAATTGTTGCAGGTTACCGACCGGCTGATCAAAATGATTCCCGAAGTGGATACGGTATTTGGTAAGGTCGGCCGTGCGGAAACGGCAACCGATCCAGCGCCGCTCACCATGATTGAAACAACCATTCAGCTTAAGCCTCATGATCAATGGCGGCCGGGCATGACCACGGATAAACTGATCAAAGAACTGGATGAACTGGTGGATCTGCCCGGTTTGACCAATGCCTGGGTGATGCCCATAAAAACCCGCATCGACATGATCTCCACCGGCATCAAGACACCACTAGGCATTAAAATCAGCGGCCCGGACCTGGCGACGATCCAGAAAATCGGCGAGGACATTGAGCAGGTGGTCAAGCAAATACCGGGTACCCGATCGGTGTTTTCCGAACGCACGGCCGGGGGCCGTTATGTTAATGTCAATGTCAAACGCCGGGCGGCCTCCCGGCTAGGTTTGAATATTGCCGATGTGCAGGAAGTCATCGCCAAAGCAGTGGGCGGCAGTAATGTTACTGAAACCGTTGAAGGCCTGGAGCGCTACCCGGTCAATATCCGTTATCCGCGCGAGGTGCGTGATTCGGTGGATAAACTGTCTGAATTGCCCATCATTACCGATGGCAAGGCGCATGTTTCGTTGGGACAGGTGGCGGATATCAGGATTGTCGACGGTCCCGGTGTGATTAAAAGTGAAAACGCGCGACGTACAGGCTGGATCTTCGTGGATATCAAGAAGGAACGGGATCTGGGCAGTTTTGTCAAGGAAGCGCAGCAGGTGGTATCTAACAATATCGACCTGCCGGCCGGTTATTCCATTGGCTGGTCCGGACAGTACGAGTATATGTTACGGGCCAAGGAACGGCTGAAATATATAGTGCCACTGACATTGGTTATTATCATTTTGTTGCTGTATCTGAACTTTAAGAATTTCGCCGAATCGCTGATGGTGATGGGATCCGTGCCGCTGGCGCTGGTGGGTGCTTTCTGGTTTATTGATGTGTTGGGTTATAACCTGTCGGTTGCGGTGGGCGTTGGGCTGATTGCTTTGGCAGGGGTGGCCGCGGAGTTCGGGGTGGTAATGTTGGTGTATCTCGATCAGGCCTATAAGAAGTACAAGCCCCGGGACATGCGCGGTCTGAAAGCGGCGGTGATGGAAGGCGCCGTATTACGGGTCCGGCCTAAAGCCATGACCGCGGCGGTTATACTGGCGGGTCTGTTGCCCATCATGACCGGCACCGGCACCGGATCAGAAGTGATGCAACGTATTGCCGCGCCCATGTTGGGTGGAATGATTACGGCTCCGCTGGTATCGATGGTGTTAATTCCGGTGCTGTACGTGATGTGGCGCGGCCGGCAAATGCGGCGCGGCATTTACGATTATAGCTGATCAAGAAAAGCGCCTGGCTCCGGTTTTCCGGCCCATCAACTGGTGCATGCCCTGCCGCATCGCCCTTTGATTATGCTTTGGTATATATTGCATTAATAGCCCCAAAAGTTCCGTTTTTCATGCGGATATCATGCGCATCCGGCAATGTATCTGCTATGCTTGATGAAACGCTTTGCCATGATATGTCCGTGGCAACGCCCTTACAGTAAGTTAGTACAAAATTTGTTTATCTATTATTTTTCAACTGAATCGAAAATAAATTAACCAATAATGATAGAGATCATTCCAAACTGGCATCCAATCTTTGTACACTTTCCTATTGCGCTGTTGACTGTCGCGACCCTGTTTCATATTGTAGCCGCGTTCAACAGTAAATCCGCCAATTATTATCAGTTCGAAAACGTTGCCAACTGGAACTTGTGGCTGGGTGCGGCGTTCTCCGTCATCACCGTCGTAGCCGGATGGTTGGCGTTTAATTCCGTGGAACATGATACAGCGTCGCACGCAGCGATGCTGGATCATCGCAACTGGGCTTTGAGTACCGCTGCCGTATTTATTGTGCTGGCCATCTGGTCGTTCCGGCGCGCACAAAAAGCGGTTCCCATTTCCTGGCTGTTGACCGTGCCGTTGATCGTGGCGTCGGGATTGCTGGTTGTCACGGGATACGAAGGTGGCGAGCTGGTGTACCGTCACGGACTCGGGGTGATGTCATTACCCGACACCGGTGCCCATGATCATGCCGGGCACGAACACGGTGGACACGACCACCCAACAGAAGGTATGGAGCAGGAAGAATCGGGTTCCATGCATTCGGAGGCGGAGCACGAAGTTGGTGAAGCCGACCATGAACACGATCACGATGTGGGCCATCAACACAGTGACAGTCCTGAGCCGGCGATGGACAGTTCAACGGCTGACACGAACGAGCAGGCCAGTGGTGATGGTCATGATCACGATCATGACGACCATACTCACTAGCCGACGGTCAGTTGAACAGCGTATCGTAAGCTGGTCAAACAGGTTCGCCGTATAAAATACAAAAACCACAACGAGTTGGCGTAGGAGTCCCATGGGTAACAACCAGCAAATGTCCGGGCCGGCATTACTGGTTTTGGCTGTACTTGTCGCGGGCAGTGTTTCAGGTTGCGACCAGAAATCCAAAGTGACAGATACCGAAACCGGGTTAATGCCACAACGTCAGTATGATCAAAAACAACTGGCGCTGGGTAAGCAGGTTTTTGGCGAACACTGTGCTACCTGCCACGGTGCCAATGCGCAGGGCAGTAAAAAATGGCATAAGCGCAACGCTGACGGCACCTTTCCGCCGCCGCCGCTTAATGGCAGCGGTCACGCCTGGCACCATTCCACGGATGTTCTGTACGAGGTCATTGCCAACGGCAGTCAGGACGGGCAGGGTAAAATGCCGGCCTGGAAAGACAAGTTGACCCAACAACAGATCGACGCAACCATTATGTGGTTTCAGTCATTATGGCCCGATCCGGTGTACGCGGCCTGGTACGAAATGCAGCACCGGCAATAGATGATCATCGTTTACAGAAAGCGAATCGTCAGCTACAAATACCGGTTAAAAATATTTGTGAATGTTATTATTCAGATTAGCAGGAGGTTTTTATGTACGGATTTTCCATTTCAATGTCAGGAACCATGGACGAAGTGGTTAACAAGGTCACTGAAGCACTCAAGACGGAGGGCTTTGGCGTGCTAACCGAGATCGACGTTCAGGGGACACTGAAGGCCAAAATTGATGTTGACCGCAAACCTTATAAAATACTGGGAGCCTGTAACCCGCATCTGGCCAACGATGCGATCAATGCAGAACCGGATATCGGCCTGTTACTGCCTTGCAATGTTGTGGTACGTCAGGAAGACGATGGTTCCATGACCGTGGCGTTTATGGATCCTGCCGCCGTATTGAATCTCACGGACAACAAGACCGTGCACGATCTCGCCCCCCAGGTGAAAGCCAAGCTGGAAAAAGTTCGCGATTCCCTGCAGTAGAACCGCGTTTTTTGGTGCGGCCGTTTCTGGATATGCCCGGACGGACAACAACCGGGCATGTCGCCGGCGTATACCTTTGATTTCAATCCCACGATTGTCAAAGACCGGGAACGATCAAACCCGGATGCTCCGGATAACCGGCAGCGCCGATTCCCGCAACTGATTGAATTCCGGCTCCATGGCCCCATGGAATGGGGATCAAATCGGTGCCAATATACTCTAAAACTATAACTTATGGTGTTATGAGAGGTTCGAACCGGGAGGTGTAACGATGCGCAGAGAAACCACTTTTTACATATCAGGGCTTAAGTGCGGCGGTTGTATTGCCACGGCTCAGAGCGCTCTTGAAAAAGTCACCGGCTACCAGGCATCAGACTTTGACTTGGAGGCCGGCACTATGAAAGTCACAGGCGAAATTGATCCACAGGCGGTTTCCGCCGCCATGTCGGAAGTGGGCTATGCCGCCGTTGTGAAAAGCAAATAACCCGGATGATATTCCATTTTTTTATAGGAGGATTTTGCGCTGGCTGTGAATAAGTTTACCCTTGATGTAAAAGGCATGAGCTGTGCCGGGTGTGTGGCCACGGTTGAAAAAGCGATTCACAGCGTGGACGGCGTTGAAGAGGCATGGGTAAATTTCGCCGATCATAGCGCCGTTGTCGAAGGTGACGTTGACCACCAACAGGTGATCGACGCCATTGTTGATTCCGGCTACGGGGCCTCGGAACAATCGGAACAACAAGGTGATGCCGCGCAACGGGCGGACGAAGCCATTGCTAATTCGTTGCTGTACAAGACGGCGTATGCCGGTGGCATCGGATTACTGTTGTTCATCGTGTCCATGACCCGGTTGACCCCCGCCATCCATACCGATCAGTTTAATACTCCGTGGTTTTTGCTGGGTTTGCTGGCGTTGAGTGTGCTGGCGTACGCCGGTTCCCATATTTTTACCGGCGCCTGGAAGCAGGCCAAACACGGTGCCGCCAATATGGATACCCTGGTGGCGTTGGGCACCGGTGCCGCCTGGATTTATTCAATGCTGGTGGTTTTGTTTCCCACCCTGGTACCACTGCAGGCGCGCCATGTTTATTTCGAAGCCTCGGCTGTCATTATCGCCTTTATTAATTTCGGCTCATGGCTGGAGCACCGCGCCCGCGGTAAAACCTCACAGGCCATCAAGCGCCTCATCGGGCTGCGGCCCCGAACCGCCCGGGTGATCAGAGGTACCGAAGAAGTTGATATAGCCATCGAAGAAGTGCGCCAAAATGAGTTTATCCGCGTGCGTCCCGGTGAAAAAATTCCGGTGGACGGCGTGATCGTCGAAGGGCAGTCCGTTGTCGATGAATCCATGATTACCGGCGAACCCATGGGCGTCACCAAGGGGGCGGGTGACGAAGTTATCGGCGGCACCATGAATTCATCGGGCAGTTTTATGTTTCGCGCCACCCGTGTGGGCGAGCAAACCATGCTGGCGCGGATTATGGAGCTGGTTAAAGTCGCGCAAAATTCCAAGCCGCCCATTGGCAGGCTGGCGGATAAAATCGCCAGCGTCTTTGTGCCCACGGTGATCTTGATCGCCATGGTCACATTAATGATCTGGTGGTACTGGGGACCGGACCCCAAGGCCAGCTATATGCTGGTGACGTCCATGAGTGTGCTGGTGATTGCCTGCCCCTGTGCCTTGGGGTTGGCTACCCCCATATCCATCATGCTGGGCATTAACAAAGCTGCCGAGTATGGGCTGCTTATTCGCAATGCCGATGCGCTACAGAAAGCGGCATCCATCAATACCATTTTGATGGACAAGACCGGAACGGTCACCGAAGGCCGGCCGCAAGTGGTTGCCGTGAAATCCATGGTGCCGTCAGCGGAAACGGAGATACTGGCCATCGCCGCCGGTCTCGAAGCCCATTCCGAGCACCCCATCGCCGGCGCCGTTACCGGCTACGCGAAACAAAACAAAATTATTTTGCAGACTGTCACCAACTTTGAGTCGGTGGCCGGTAAAGGGATAACCGGCACTGTGGATGGCCGGCGCGTAGCGTGTGGCAGTGAAGAGTTTATAGAGCAACAAGGCATCACAGTTGAGCAACCATCTGTAGCGTCGTTTCGCGAAGCCGGTCATACGCTGGTGTTTGTGGCGATCGACCAGCAACTGGCCGGTGTTATTGCCATCGCCGATACCCTGAAACCCGATTCCCGGGCGGCGGTGTCGAGACTGCAACAGCTGGGTATCAAGGTGGTATTGATTTCCGGCGACCAATTCAACGCGGTGAACCATATCGGCCGGCAACTGGGTGTCGATGAAGTGCTGGCCCAAGTACTGCCGGAAGACAAATCAAACCACGTAAAACGGTTTCAGCAACAGGGCGATGTCGTTGCCATGGTGGGCGACGGGATTAACGATGCGCCGGCCCTGGCGCAGGCCGATGTCGGCATGGCTATCGGCCGGGGTACCGATGTCGCCATCGAAAGCGCCAATATGACCCTGGCCGGCAATTCCATCAATGCCATTGCCGATGCCATTTTTATTTCCCGCGCCACGTTGCGCAACATCAAGCAAAACCTGTTTGGGGCCTTTATCTTTAACAGCCTGGGCATACCCATCGCGGCGGGTATTTTATACCCGGCGCTGGGGTTTTTATTAAATCCCATGGTGGCCGCCGCGGCCATGGCCATGTCGTCGTTTACCGTGGTGAGCAACGCCAATCGTTTGCGTTTGTTTTCGCCGCGCGAATCGTAGATACGGCAATTTTTTGCCTAAACGCGCCCTGTGTAGCGCCGAATCGTCGCCGGATGGCTGCCGGCCGGTGCGTTATTTTGTTATCATTACTATTTAATGCTCGATTAACGCAAAATTCCCGAGGATATTAACCCATGCCACAATATCGATCCAGAACCACTACCCAGGGACGCAATATGGCGGGCGCCCGCGCGCTGTGGCGGGCCACGGGGATGAAAGACGGCGATTTCAATAAGCCCATTATCGCCGTTGCCAATTCCTTTACCCAGTTTGTCCCCGGTCATGTGCACCTCAAGGATATGGGGCAACTGGTCGCGCGCGAGATCGAGCAGGCCGGTGGCGTTGCCAAGGAATTTAATACCATCGCCGTGGATGATGGAATTGCCATGGGACACGACGGCATGTTGTATTCGC
Source organism: Gammaproteobacteria bacterium (assembly GCA_050116575.1). Classification (GTDB taxonomy): domain Bacteria; phylum Pseudomonadota; class Gammaproteobacteria; order SZUA-152; family SZUA-152; genus JAKEGK01. The sequence continues at coordinate 18,624 of JASFOJ010000036.1, forward strand.
TGCCCTCGCGCGAGATTATCAGTGACGCCATTGAATACATGGTCAATGCCCATTGCGCCGATGCGCTGGTGTGTATCTCCAATTGCGACAAAATTACACCGGGCATGCTCAATGCGGCGTTGCGACTTAACATACCCGTGGTATTTGTATCCGGTGGTCCCATGGAATCGGGCAAGAGTGTCATCGGCGGCAAGGAAATGCATCTGGACCTGATCGATGCCATGGTGGCAGCGGCCAATCCAGCGGTGTCCGATGACGATACACTGCAGATGGAACGTTCCGCTTGCCCTACCTGTGGTTCCTGTTCAGGCATGTTTACCGCCAACTCCATGAATTGCCTGACCGAAGCGCTGGGTTTAGCCCTGCCGGGTAACGGCAGTATGCTGGCGACGCACGCCGATCGGCGGGAGTTATTCCTGGAAGCGGGCCGACGCATTGTGGATCTGGCCAAGCGTTATTACGAGCAGGATGATGAGTCGGTGTTGCCCCGCAGTATTGCCAGTGTTGCCGCCTTTGAAAACGCCATGTCACTGGATATTGCCATGGGCGGTTCCACCAATACGATTTTGCACCTGCTGGCGGCGGCGCAGGAAGGGGAAGTGAACTTTACCATGGACGATATCGACCGCCTGTCCCGCAAAGTGCCCCATCTTTGCAAAGTGGCGCCCAGCAGCCAGCAGTATCATATGGAAGATGTGCACCGCGCCGGTGGCGTCATGGGGATACTGGGGCAGTTGAGTAAAGCCGGTTTGCTTAACAACGAGGTGGCGACGGTGCACGCCCCGACACTGAGCGAGGCGCTGGCCAGGTGGGATGTGACTGACAGCGATGATGAAGCAGTGCAGTTGTTTTACCGCGCCGGTCCCGGCAACGTCCCCACGCAGCAAGCATTCAGCCAGGAAAAACGCTGGGACAGCCTGGACATTGACCGGGAAAACGGTTGTATTCGTGATCTCGACCATGCCTACAGCCGTGATGGTGGGTTGGCGGTGCTGTACGGCAACATTGCCCTTGAAGGTTGCGTGGTGAAAACCGCCGGGGTTGATGCGAGTATTTTAACGTTCAAGGGGCCGGCCAGGATTTTTGAGAGCCAGGACAGCGCCGTGGAAGGCATTCTGGGTGACAAGGTTAAATCCGGTGACGTGGTGATTATTCGCTATGAAGGCCCGCGGGGCGGTCCCGGTATGCAGGAAATGTTGTATCCCACCAGTTACCTCAAATCCAAAGGTTTGGGCAAGGAATGCGCCCTGATTACCGATGGCCGGTTTTCCGGCGGTACGTCGGGTTTGTCTATTGGTCATGTGTCACCGGAAGCGGCAGAGGGGGGTGCCATCGGTCTTATCGAAGAGGGGGATCTGGTTGAGATCGACATTCCCAATCGCAAGATCAATGTGGTGTTGGACGACGAGGTGCTGGCGCAGCGCCGCGAGGCCATGGTGGCCAAAGGCGACAAGGCCTGGCAGCCCGGACCCCGTAAACGCCGTGTCAGTAACGCGCTCAAGGCCTACGCCGCGATGACGACGTCAGCGTCACGGGGCGCGGTGCGGGATGTGTCCCAACTGGGTAAAATAAATGGTTAGTTTTTAATCACCGCTAGCTATTAATAGACGGTTGCCGCAGCATCAGGGTGTCGCTGGCGGACGCCCAGCTGGATTGTGTGTTTTTGCGCGAGCGCCGTGAAACCATAACCCCCGTCAAAAACCCCACCAGGATGACACCGGAGCCGGTGAGAAACCACAGCTTGTCGTTGCCTGCTCCTAACTCCTTGATTTCCGACATAAGCATGTCAACCTGCGCATTGAGGGTTTTGGTCTTGTGCGACAACGCCTCATTGTTTTCGAACAGATCGCTGGACTCGGCAACCATTTGCCGCAGCTTGACCGCTTCCTTAGTCAGTTCGTCATGTTCGGCTTTCAATACTTCGTACCTGGTGGCGATTTTCTGCAGCTTGTTGCGTTCCTTGGTGGTTTCCTTAAGTTGCTGGCTAATTTCTTTATTTTCAGTTTCCAGCGCGGTGAGTCGCTTTTGCAGCGGAGGCAGCACTGTACGGGCCACGGGCGATTCCACCAGATAGCGGCTGAGCACCCAACCGATTTCACCGTCCTCAGTTTTGACCCGGGTATAATCTTTTTCGGATTTGAGCACCCGTAACCGGGTTCCGCTGGTCAGAGACCGAATAATTCGATGTTGGTTGCTTTTACCACTGCGCATGGTGACTGCGAGTTCGTCGGTGACGTAGCGGGTGCGGGCATTTTTGGATGAGCTGGCAGCGCTTGCCACCGACCCTGCAAACAGTGTCTCCATGACAAGTAAGGTAATGAAAAAAATAATAAAATTCCTGTAGCGCATGGTGTATTCCAGGCTTGATCGCGTCGTTTATAGGAAGAATTCCCCCCGAGATTACCCCGACAGCAGCAATTCAAGTGCCAATTTCCAGGGGTGATATATCCATCGACCGGACCCAGGCAATGTTGAGCCAAATTCCGTCGATTGACGCACCAGCGCCGTTGCCGCTATCCGGGAAAATTGACGTACGCGATACAGTGAGATACAGTCTTTGGCTACATAATTGGCGCATGCGGCCGGGAGGAAACAATAAGATAAGAATGCATGCCGCTTATCCAATAGCAACAGAAATCATCATTGTTATTATGAAACCATGATATGTGGTTCATTAGTTAAAATAATTTCCAAACTAGAAGGGTGGAGTCATGATTAAAAGAATCACTTCTTTCGGAGCGATCTTGGGGATATTTTTGGTATCGCATTCTGTACAGGCACAGCAGGTGATTGCGGGAGGGATGGATGTTTCCGAAGGTGATCCCAAAGCCGGCAAAACCAAGTCCGAGCTGTGCCATGGCTGCCATGGTGCCAATGGCATGAGCGTGGATCCAACGACATTTCCCAATCTGGCCGGTCAGTATGCAGGTTACATTTTCAAACAGGTACAGGATTTTCAGTTAGGCAACCGCCATAACGACACCATGTCCTCCATGGCCCAAATGGTAACCAGCAAGCAGGACCTGAAAGACATTGCCGTCTATTTTCAGTCCCAGAAAAAAATGAAGGGCAAACCCACCAATTCCGCATTGGCCAAGAAGGGCGCCAAATTATTTAAAAACGGCAATCCCAAGACTGGCGTCTACGGTTGCATCAACTGCCACGGTAAAAACGGTAAGGGTAAAAGTCCGACGATTTCCCTGTTTCCGGTGATTGGCGGTCAGACCAAGGCCTATTTGGTTAAACAGCTAAAAGATCTCAAGGCAGGAAAGCGCAAGAACGATCCCGCCGGAATGATGCAGGCGATCGCCAAAAAGTTGTCTGATAAAGAAATTCAGGCCGTCGCCGAATATCTGTCTGGTTTGTAACCGGTTAGCGGTTCGTTAACGAAAAAAATGCGCTGTTGCAGCGCATTTTTTTTGTGCGTTGAAAAAGTGCGTAGGGATAACAGGCGTTAATTTGAACAGAGTAAAAACTCCAGTAACGCTTTCTGGGAATGCAGTCGGTTTTCGGCCTCATCCCACACCACGCTTTGCTCGCCGTCAATGACTTCCGGGACAACTTCTTCGCCACGGTGGGCGGGCAGGCAGTGCATGAACAGCGCATCGGCATTGGCCGCTTCCATGATGTATTTGGTGATCTGGTAGTTTTTAAAAGCCGCTTCGCGCTGTTTTTGCTGTTGTTCATGGCCCATGCTGGACCAGACGTCGGTGACGATCAGGTCTGCATCGCGCGCGGCATCCATGGGTTCATCGTACGATGTCACAAGATCGCTTTGCGCCTGTGATACGACTTCATCCAGCGGTTCGTAACCGGCTGGGCACGCAATACGTAAATTGAATTTTAGTTGTTGCGCGGCATGGATATAAGAGTGGCACATGTTATTACCGTCACCGATCCAGGCAACGGTTTTACCCGCAATATCGCCGCGATGCTCTACAAAAGTTTGTATATCTGCCAGAAGCTGGCAAGGATGGTGTAAATCGGTCAGCGCATTGATTACCGGCACCCGCGAATAAGACGCAAAGCGCTCCAGTTTTTCGTGTTCGTAAGTGCGAATGGTGATGACATCGAGCATGCGCGACAGCACCCGGGCGGAATCTTCAATGGGTTCACCGCGGCCGAGCTGGGTGTCGCGTGGCGACAGAAATATAGCGGAACCGCCAAATTGCACCATCCCCGTTTCGAAAGATACCCGCGTCCGGGTAGATGACTTATCGAACACCAAACCCATAATTTTGTTTTTAAGGGGCTCGTAAATTTCGCCCGCCTTTTGTTTGGCCTTCAGCTCAATGCCGCGCTGAATCACGTGTTGCAGGTCATCGCTGCTGAGGTCGAACAAAGTCAAAAAATGTCGAATAGCCATAGTTTTTCCGCTCTTGGGTAATTGGACCGGGATTGTGTTTACGGTGAATTTTTAGTCGGGACGAAAGCCCTTAACCAGTTCGCTGACTTTGTCGATTACCATGTCAGCTTCACTATCCGTTAAAATCAGGGGCGGCAGCAGGCGGATGCGGTTTTCATTGGCGACGTTAATCACAATGCCGGCGCCCAGCCCCTGTTGCGCCAGCGCCTTGCAGGGCGCAACCAGTTCCACCGCAATTAACAATCCCTTGCCACGAACATCCGTGACATTGGGGTGCCCCATTAGTTGTTCCTTTAAGCCGTCAACGATTTTCCGGCCCAGTAAGTTGGCCCGTTCCACTAGCCGGTCCTGTTCAATGATATCCAGCACGGTATGGGCCGCCCGGCACGCCAGGGGATTGCCGCCAAAGGTGGTGCCGTGATTGCCCGGCTGGAAGGTCTGTGCTGCTTCACCCCTTGCCAGGCACGCGCCAATGGGTACACCGTTACCCAGCGCCTTGGCCAGGGTCATGATGTCCGGCTTGATATCATAATGTTGGAAGGCGAACCATTGCCCCGAACGGCCGACGCCGGTTTGGATTTCGTCCAGCATCATTAACCAGCCATGTTCGTCGCAGATGTCGCGAATGCCGGGCAAATAGCCTTCATCGGGAATATTGATGCCGCTTTCGCCCTGCACCGGTTCCACCAGGATGCCAACAATGTTGGCGTTTTGTTTGGCGATGTTGCGAATGGCATCCAGGTCGTTATAAGGAACATGGCAAAATCCGCTAACCAGGGGATCAAATCCGGCCTGGACCTTGGCGTTACCGGTGGCGCTCAGGGTGGCCAGGGTACGGCCGTGGAAACTGTTATTGGTGACAACAATCGCGGGTTCGCGAACGCCTTTGTTGTGGCCATAAAGCCGGGCGATTTTAATGGCTGCCTCGTTGGCTTCGGCGCCGGAATTGGAAAAGAATACATTGTCCATGCCGGCCAGGGCGGTCAACTTGTCCGCCAGTTGCTGTTGCAGCGCAATCTCAAACAGATTGGAAGTGTGCAGTAGCTGATTGGCCTGCTCGCAAATGGCCTTGCTGAGCGCCGGATGGGCGTGGCCAAGACCGGTGACCGCGATACCGCACAGGGCGTCCAGGTATTTATTTCCCCGGGTGTCCCAGATCCAGGCGCCCTCGCCATGACTGAACGCAACGGGAAGGGGGCTGTAAGTTTTCATCAGAGTGTCACTGCTTGTCATTATGGGTGGCCGTTAATAGGTTTACGCTCGCTGGAAATGGCCCTTTTATCAGGTGGCGCCATCTCAAAATAAAACGGCAGTCCCTCCGCGAGACTGCCGAGACCGCTATTTTAGCCCATTTTGAGCCGGTTAAGAATAGCTGCAAAGGATTCCGGACGCCGTTTCGCCAATACGGCCGGTCTGATCTTCAGCCTTTTGCCATCGACCGTCGTGTTAGGGGTGTACGCTTACGGGTGGATTTGGTGGCTTGAATCAAAATACACCGTGCGTGTGGCTGGCCATGAAAAACAACAGGGGAATCGACAACATGGTGTTGGTGCGGGAGGCCAGCAAGGCGGTACGTTTGGCTTTGGCGATGCTGTCGGCATCGGCTTGCACCATACCCAGCACCTTCTTCTGGTTGGGCCAGATCAATACCCAGACGTTGAACAGCATGATCGTCCCCAGCCAGGCACCCATGCCGATAAACTCGTAACCTTCCTGAAAAGTGAATGCCGCCGTGAAATTGCCATCAAGCAGGGCGGCGCCCGCCAGCCAGGTGATGACAGCGGACCAGCGGAACCAGAGTAGGGCACGGGGCGCCACGTATTGGCTAATCGCGGCGGGACCCGGGCCGTCCTTGTCCGCGGCGGCTGCCGCCATCGCGGGCACCTGGACAAAATTGAAATAGTACAACAGGCCAATCCAGGTAATACCCGCCAGAAAATGTAGCCATCTTGCAAAAAAAATTACATACATCGTGGTCATAGTCGTTACCCCTTTGGTTTATGTTGTTGGGGGCTGTTAAGCCAGCGACCAACTTAATACGGGAGATGATTATGCGTTTGTCATGCTTTAAATCATGGTGACGATCCAGGCCAATACCAGGGTTAGAACAAACCCCGCAATGATGGTGCCTACGATGGAATCCAATGGGTTCATGGCTGCGTTCCTTAAGTTGGCTGGGTGTTTCCCTTGGTTGATTGTTGGTTGCTGCCTAAGATATTGTTGGAGTGGAATATATAATTCAGAAAGCCTAGAGCAATGAATATACAAATGCAACAAGCTAGTGATAGCAATTGTAACGAATCGTAGAGGCATTATGGATAATCAATCATTGTCACCCATTGCATTAAGTATTTTTGCCAGCCGTATCGAAGCGGTGTGCGATGAAATGGGTGCGGTGCTGCAAAGAAGCTCGTTTTCGCCCAACATAAAAGATCGGCTGGATTTTTCCTGTGCCATATTTGATGCCCGTGGCGATCTGTGCGCGCAAGCGGCACACATTCCGGTACACATGGGTAGTATGGCGTATGCCATGCGCGACATTGTGGGTCGTATGAACTGGCAGGAAGGCGATATGGTGATTCTTAATGATCCCTTTCTGGGGGGCACCCATTTACCCGATGTTACGGTGATCGCCCCCTTGTTCGTTAACCAGCAATTAACGGCGTTTGTTGCCAACCGCGCTCATCATGCCGATATCGGCGCCGAGACACCGGGATCCATGCCCATCTCCAGCACGCTTGATGAGGAGGGTATGGTGATAGCGCCAACCTACTTGTTGCGTCATGGTTCATTGGTACAGGAAGTGATGGATCAACTGGTGGCTCAAACCAGTGTGCCCACGCAAAGCTACGGCGATTTCGCCGCCCAGATCAGCGCCAATCGCACCGGCTTGACGCGATTGGCATTGCTGATCAATGAACTGGGGACCGATCAGTTCAACAATGCAGTCGCCGCGCTCAATGACTATGCGGAACGCCTGGCAGCCAGCGCATTACAGGACATTCCCGACGGTGACTATCACTTTGCCGATGTGATGGACAGTGACGGCCTGGGCAGTGAAGACATTCCCATCGCCGTGACAGTGAGCGTGCTCGGCCATGATGTGACGGTGGATTTCAAAGGCACCGCGTCACAAACCCCTGGCAACATCAATTGTCCGTTATCCGTCGCTGCTGCCGCCGTTTATTATGTTTTTGCCTGCCTGATGCCTTCCTACGCACCCACTTGCCAGGGATTGTTTCGCCGCATCGCTATTGTGGCACCCGAGGCAAGTCTGCTGAATGCGCAACGCCCCGCGGCAGTTGCCGCCGGCAATGTGGAAACCAGCACCCGGGTGGTGGATGTGGTCATGGGCGCATTGGCGCAGGCGATACCGCAGCAGATGCCGGCCGCCAGTCATGGCAGTATGAATAATGTTGCCATGGGTGCGCGCCAACAAATGCAAGGTGTCAGCCGACAATGGGATTATTATGAAACCATCGGCGGCGGCATGGGCGGGGGACCGCAAACCCGTGGGATGGATGGTGTACAGACCCACATGACCAATACCCGCAATACGCCTATAGAAGTACTGGAAAAACTCTACCCGCTGCGCGTTACCCGCTATGGTTTGCGGGATGGTTCCGGTGGTGCCGGTTTACACCGCGGCGGTGACGGTATTACCCGCGAATTTGAGTTTCTTGAACCGGCCACGGTGACATTACTAACCGAGCGCCGCACCCATGCGCCATGGGGATTGAACGGCGGCGAGGCGGGCAAGCCGGGCAGCAACTTGTTAAACGGGCAAGCCCTGCCGGCCAAGCAATCGTTTGCCGTTAAAGCGGGTGACAGGCTGACCATCGAGACGGCGGGCGGTGGTGGTTGGGGGAAGGTATAAAAAAATTCAACGCAGAGTCGCGAAGGCGCAAAGAAAAAATCGCGCATCTACAAATCCAGTATACAATGCATGTGCCTGGAGATTTGAACGATGCCCTGTTGGATATTAGGCAAAGTCATTAACAACGACTACTTCGTATTGTGGGTTTTAATCGTTCGTGCTCTGTAATTGTATTTTTTTGGTGTTCTCTGCGTCTTGGCGCCATGGCGTTAAAAAAATCAAGTGCTGGAAAGAAAGCAACTAAGGTGACAAATTATGTGTGGCATATGTGGCGAATTGCGCTTTGATTCACAAAGCCCGGCGATGGATAGTATTCATCACATGATGGACAAAATGCAATATCGTGGTCCGGACAGTACCGGGGACTTCCAGGATGGTCCTGTGGCGTTGGGTCACCGGCGGCTGGCGATTATTGATTTGTCGGCGCGGGCTAATCAGCCGATGGTGGATAAAGCGCTGGATCTGATCATCGTGTTTAACGGCACGATATATAACTATCCGCAATTGCGTGAACAGCTTATTGATAAAGGCTATTCGTTTTTTTCCCACGGTGATACGGAAGTCATTCTCAAGGCCTACGCCGAGTGGGGTGAAGATTGCGTCAAACAGTTGCATGGCATGTTTGCCTTCGCTATCTGGGACCGCAAGCAGCACCGTTTATTTCTGGCGCGCGACCGGCTGGGCATCAAGCCCCTTTACTACAGCCAGCATAATAACGATACCACTACCCATTTTCGATTTGCATCTAACAGTCAGGCATTGCTGGCTGCCGGCGACGTGGATACCGCCATTGACCCGGTGGCATTGCATCACCAGTTTACACTGCACGCCGTGGTGCCGGCGCCACATACTATTTTGCGGGGAATCCGCAAGCTGGCTCCCGGCCATACCATGACGGTCACCGCCAAAGGCGATATTGTTACCAAACGTTACTGGGAACTGCAGTCGCTACGGCCTGACAAATCGCGCACCGAAGCGGAGTGGATCGACGCCATTCATGAGCAACTACGCCTGGCGGTGGAGCGGCGTAAGGTGATTGCCGATGTGCCGGTGGGGGTATTGTTGTCGGGCGGGCTGGATTCCAGTTTGCTGGTGGGTTTGCTGGCCGAAGCCAACGTGAGCGATCTGCGAACTTTCTCAATCGGCTTTGAAGACATCGGCGAGGAGAAAGGCAGCGAATTTGAATACTCCGACCAGGTTGTCGAGCGCTTCAATACCCAACATCAGAAGATACATATTCCCAACAGCGACGTGTTAAAGCGGTTGCCGGAAGCCGTGGACCGTATGGCGGAGCCCATGTTCGGTCAGGATGCAGTGGCGTTTTATTTGTTGTCCGAACAGGTGGCCAAACAGGTTAAGGTGGTGCAGAGCGGGCAGGGCGCCGATGAAGTGTTCGGCGGCTATTTCTGGTATCCGCAAATGCAGCAGGCACAGGGAGCTGAACTGCAGCGCTTCGCTGACCATTATTTTGACCGCGATCACGACGAATATCTGGAGATGGTTGCCAGCCGTTATGGCGGTGACGATTATACATCGCAATTCGTGGCGCAACGCTTTGACCGCATCCAGGGAGATACCTTTATGGATAAGGTATTAAACCTGGATGTCACCACGCTCATCGTCGATGATCCCGTCAAGCGCGTGGATAACATGACCATGGCGTGGGGCCTGGAAGCCCGGGTACCGTTTCTGGATCACGAACTGGTGGAACTGGCCGCCCGGATGCCGCCGGAACTCAAGTTAAAGGACAATGGCAAATATCCGTTAAAGCAAATCGCCCGGGGTTTGCTGCCCGATGCCGTCATTGACCGGCCCAAGGGATATTTTCCCATGCCTGCGCTGAAATACGTGCGCGGCGAATTTTACCAGTTCATGAGTGACATACTTTGCTCCCGGGCTTGCCGTGAACGGGATTTGTACAACCGGCACTACGTGGATAAGCTATTGTCTGAGCCGGAACAGCATTTTACCCGTATCCAGGGCAGCAAATTGTGGCATCTATCCCTCCTGGAATATTGGTTACAGCGCAACGTGCCCTAATTTCTTGTATAAATCCGACTTGTTTACTCGGTTATTTTTGATAAACTTACAACTTCCAACGTATTGATGTGGTTAGCATTTGGTAACCACGCAAATGATGAGGCTATTTTTATGGACGTGTTAGAACGTATTCGCCAACAAGTGACCGAAAACCCGGTTGTTATTTTCATGAAGGGCACACCATCAATGCCCCAGTGCGGCTTCTCCAGCCGTGCCGCCGAAGCGCTCAAAGCCTGTGAGCAGGAATTCGCCTATGTCAATGTACTGGCTGATATGGAGATTTTTGAAAACCTGCCGCGGTTCGCCGATTGGCCGACATTCCCTCAATTGTATATTAACGGCGAACTGGTCGGCGGTTGCGACATTACCCTGGAGTTGTACCAGCAGGGCGAACTGAAAAAAATGGTTGAAGAAGCTGTGTCAAAGAATCAATCGGCGGCCAACGAGTAATCTCGCTGTTACAGAATTAGTAAAAAAATTTAAAGCTTTACTACAACCCTCCCTCAGGCAATATTGGTTGAACACGGCTGCCGTTATCCGGTAGCCGTTTTTTTTGCTGTCTAAGGAAGTCTGCGTGGTAATGTCAAACTAAAAATTTTTAACGCAAAGGCGCCAAGACGCAAAGATAAAAAGCTTGGGTTTCCACCCTTGGGGATCGGGTAGAAATTATCGGGTGTGTTTGTTGGTTGGTGGCAAAGTCCTGAAAGGCTGATACGATTGGTTTATAGTTAACAGTATCTACTCAAACTAGAGTCGCAACGTTAAAGAGGTCATGCAAAAGCTCGTTTAAATTTTTCTTTTCTTTTCTTTTCTTTTCTTTTCTTTTCTTTGCGCCTTAGCGCCTTTGCGTTAAAAAAATTATATCAGGTAAACGATTGCGGGAAGGCTTCGTTCCACAGGTTAACTATTTTGCAGAACAACTCTGCGGTTTTTTCCGCGTCGTATTTGGCCGAATGGGCGTAATTGTTGTCCCATTCAATGCCGGCGGCCGTCATGGCCCGGGCCAATACCGTTTGCCCAAACGCCAATCCGGATAAGGTGACGGTATCAAAGGTGCTGAAGTGGTGAAAGGGGTTCCTCTTGATACCGGTTCGGTCAACGGCGGCTTTCAGGAAAGCCAGATCAAAAGCCGGATTGTGGCCCACCAGGATGGCACGGGTGCAGCACTGATCTTTAACGGCTTTGCGCACCGGGTCAAAAATGCCTTTCAATGCATCAAGCTCCGATTCCGCGAAACGAAACGGATGATGGGGATCGATACCGGTGAACGCCAGGGACGATTCATCCATGTTGGCACCGGGAAACGGCTGCACATGTGAGGCATAGGTTGTATCGACAACCAGTTTGCCCTGCTCATCGAAGACCACAGTGACCGCCGCAATTTCGAGCAGTGCATCGGTTTTGGCATTGAAGCCGCCTGTTTCCACATCCACGATCACCGGCAGGAAACCACGGAATCGCCGGGACATCAATGGTTGTGAATTGGTTTGTGGCATAAGTTTCGTGACGAAGGTTGCAATGAATTCAATTGAGTTTCCATGGGAGCTGTTCACCGGCCAGTAGTGGTACGATGTTGTTGTCACCGGCGCGGTACGATGTGGGCACGTCCCATGGCTGTTTAGTCAATGTGATTTGTGATTGGTTGCGGGGTAGCCGGTAAAAGTCCGCACCATGGAAACTGGCGAATCCTTCCAGTTTATCCAGCTGGCCGGCCTGCTCAAAAGCCAGCGCGTATAATTCGATGGCGGCATGGGCGCTGTAAATGCCCGCGCACCCACACGCGGATTCCTTGTCACTTTGTGCGTGCGGCGCGCTGTCGGTGCCCAGGAAAAATTTCCGGTTACCGCTGGTAGCCGCCTCGATTAATGCCTGTTGATGGGTTTGCCGTTTTAACACCGGTAAACAATAATAGTGGGGCCGGATGCCGCCCACCAGCATGGCATTGCGGTTAAATAACAGGTGATGCGGTGTAATGGTTGCTGCCAGCGTATCGTCCGCGGTTTGTACATAGTCAACCGCTTGTTTCGTTGTGATATGTTCAAAAACGATACGCAGCGTTTTGAATTTCTGACGGACAGGGTCCAGTACACGGTCAATAAATACCTGTTCACGGTCAAAAATATCGACACTCTGATCGACAACTTCGCCATGCACCAACAGGGGTATATCGTGTTCGGCCATTGCGGCAAGGGTATCGTATACTTTGCTGATGTTCGTGACGCCGCTGTCGGAGTTGGTGGTCGCACCGGCGGGATAGTATTTGACGGCAAAGACCTTGGCGCTTTGCTTTGCTTTGATAATTTCCTCGGGCGTTGTATTGTCCGTTAAATAAAGCGTCATTAACGGCTGGAAATCAAGGCCGGCGGGGACCGCATCAATAATACGCTGATAATACGCCAGGGCCTGTTGCGTTGTTGATACCGGCGGTTTGAGGTTCGGCATGATGATGGCCCGACCAAACCGGCGCGCGCTGTGGGGTACAACAGCGCGCAGCATCGCCTCGTCGCGCACGTGTAAATGCCAGTCATCAGGCTGTGTAATGGTTAATGACGTCATAAATGACACAATGAGTTTTGAAACATTGTAAACAGAAACGTATTATGCCATGAAACGTACCGGCTTCGCGGTAATTTTCTGCGTATTTTTGCCGGACCGGCTAACAGGCTCTTCATGAGAATTCCGAGAATCTATCAACCCATTCCCCTGCATATCGGTGACACCATCAGTCTGGATGCGCAGGCCACCAATCATGTGGTTCGCGTTTTACGCTTAAAACAAGATGATCCTGTGATTGTCTTTAACGGACAGGGTGGTGAGTACGCCGGTGTGATCGACGCTGTTTCCAAAAGGCACGCGACGGTAAGGTTGCAGCAATTTCAGCAACCGGACAAGGAATCACCGCTACACATTTGTTTGTTTCAAGGAGTGTCGCGGGGAGAGCGCATGGATTTTACCATGCAAAAGGCGGTGGAGCTGGGTGTGAATTCGATTTTCCCCGTGCACACACAACGCTCTGCGGTGCATATAAATGTAGAACGGATGACAAAAAAGCATGCCCATTGGCAAGGCGTTGTGAACAGCGCCTGTGAGCAGTGCGGACGAGATGTTGTGCCACAGGTTCATGAACCGGCAACATTACAAGAGCGGGCCGCAGACATTGCCGCACAAGAGAATGGTGTTGCCTTTGCGCTGGATCACCGTGCCGAACAATCCCTGACCGAGGTCGACAAACCCAATTCCTGCGACGTTGCCCTGGTGGTAGGGCCGGAAGGCGGTTTGACAGCACAAGAACTGGACTGGCTGCGCGAGCTGGGATGCATCAGTGTCAAAATGGGTCCGCGTATTCTTCGAACCGAAACTGCCGCGGTAACGGCTATCGCCGTCATGCAGTCGCTGTGGGGTGACTTTTGATCGTATCGAGGAAACGATAGTATCGAGAGAACGATAGTATCGAGAAAACGCGAGAAAAAACAGTGTCGAGAAAGCCAACAACATCGCGATAACGTTGGGTTTAAACCGGATGAATGCTTTTAAGTTTATCAGCAAGCTTTCCTTTTTATCGGCGGAGCGCCGTATTGAATGGTATCCGCCGTTCTTTTTTATGCGTATTAAGGTTATTGAATTGCAGCGGGACTTCAGCCTGCTCAGGATCCGGTTGCCGTTGACAGCGTTTTCCAAGAACATGGGCAGTTCCATGTTTGGCGGTTACCAGGCATCGCTGGCCGATCCCATTGCTGCGCTGGCGTGCGCCCGGCGCTTTCCCGGCTATTCCGTGTGGACCCGCGCCATGACCATTGATTTTGTGCGGGAAGGCAACAGCGATCTGGAGTTACGCTTTGAATTTGATGATAATCTATACCGCCAGATCAAGGAGGAGCTGGAGCAAACGGGCCGCAGCACGCCGACGTTTGAATATGCGCTGTATCGCAGTGATGGTGAAATTTGCAGTAAAGTAACCAATACGGTTGCTATCAGGCCTGCCAACTTTAAAAGCCAAAAGTAATGTAAGCAATGCGACTAATATGCCGATGAAGATGGATTATCAAGCTATGGTAACGGAACTCAGCCGCCTGGTGCGCGAAACGGCTGAACAGGAACTCATGCCGCGTTTCGTGTCTCGGTACGTTGACCAGCACACCAAACGTGACGGCTCAATAGTTACCGAAGCCGATGGCGCCATACAACAGCGAATCGCGTCGGCATTGCAGGCCAGGTGGCCGGATATTGCTTTTGTGGGTGAAGAAATGCCGCCTGAAGAGCAACAACGGATGATGCAAAGCAGCGTGGTGTGGTGCCTCGATCCCCTGGACGGTACCAGCAATTTCGCCAGCGGCATTCCGTTCTTTGCCATTTCATTGGCGTTAATTGAAAACCGGCAACAAAAGCTCGGTTTGATTTATGATCCGGTGCGTCGTGAATGTTTTACTGCAATAAAGGGGGAAGGGTGTTGGCTTAATGGTGAGCCCTTGTCAACCGCCGATATCCAGACACATTTGACAACGTTACAGCAAATGATTGCCGTTGTTGATTTAAAACGTCTGCGCGACCCTATACTGACATCGCTGGTAGCCGAACACCCGTTTCGGTCGCAACGCAACTTTGGCTCCTGTGCGCTGGAGTGGTGCTGGCTGGCTGCCGGGCGTTTTCAATTGTATATTCACGGCGGACAAAAGCTGTGGGACTATGCGGCGGGGACATTAATACTGCAGGAGGCCGGCGGCATGAGTACTACCGTTGCAGGCGAACAGGTATTTATCGGAACCCTGGAACCACGGCCGGTGGTCGCCGCCTTTAATCAATCCGCCCACGCGTTGTGGCTGGAATGTATAAACAAGTCCGGTTAATGCACAAATGGGAAACGATGATTGAGTATAAATGCACGTTTTCCTGCTAATTGGCAAACACACCACCAAAAACGCGCAGAATACCTGCAACGGGGCAAGCACAATCTAAGGAGACTGATCCATTTCATGAAAGGCAACCTGCGAAAAATGATTACGCAAAACACCAGCCCGGTCACCTACAGTTTACCGGTGGGCGATGACGTGGTCGCGCTTAATGAGTTTCTGGAGGAAAAGATTTCATTAACCTATACCGGTACCATTAATTGTATTGCCTGCGGCCGCAAAACCAATAAAAGTTTTAACCAGGGTTATTGTTTTCCCTGTATGCGTTCGCTGGCCGAATGTGACAGTTGTATCGTAAAACCCGAGCTGTGTCATTTTGATCAGGGTACCTGCCGGGATGAGCAATGGGGCAAGTCCCATTGCATGCAGGATCATTTTGTGTACCTGGCAAATTCATCGGGAGTTAAAGTGGGAATTACCCGGCACACCCAGATACCCACGCGTTGGATCGACCAGGGAGCGACACAGGCGTTGCCCATGTATAAAGTCGCCAGCCGATACATATCCGGACTGGTGGAAGTGATTATCAAAAATCATGTGGCGGACAAAACGGATTGGCGCAAGATGCTCAAAGGTGTTCCCGAGCCCATGGATCTCGCCGCCAAACGTGATGAACTTGCCCGAATCTGTGATGCGCAAATCAACCAACTTATGGAAACATTACCCGATAGCAGTATTGAATACCTGCCAGCGGAAAGCATTACTGCCGTGGAATATCCGGTGGTGGAGTATCCAGCCAAAGTTGCCTCGCTCAATTTTGACAAGACTGCGGATATCACCGGAACGCTGCTCGGCATCAAAGGGCAGTATCTGATCCTGGATACCGGTGTGTTGAATATCCGCAAATTCGGCGGTTACGAAATCGAATTTGCCGCCTGAGCGGTTGGTGCAGCCGGGGCGCATCGCGGCTCAGCCCCGGCGATAGCGCGGTTTTTTCGATAAAATTCGCACTGTCGGGCGGCCTGCCGGCCGTCTCCCGCCCTGTTGATTTTTATCTATCTTATTGATTTACCGTTGTTTGTTGGTGTAAATCGATGATCTTTATGGTGTCTGTAACTTGACCTTATGGCCCAAAACAACGATGATATCGCGTTTTTGAAACCCTGGGGGTCAGGAAACCCACGGCAATAGACCGTTATTCCCGGGTGCGAGAAACAGTGTATTGAACGCCGTTTGATATTGTCTCTCCGGGCCTGGCCGCTGTTAGTGAAACCATAAAAATTTCTCAAGGGTCTGATTTTCATTTCGGTTGACGCAATGAATGAACGTCAGTGTGTCAACCTGTTGAGTTTTCAATTCCCAATACAATTTAAAACTGGATCAGGTGAACAATGAGCCAATTAAGTACGGCTGATAAAAAACGGTTGCTTCGCAGCATGCTATATGCCCGGCGTTTTGAAGAACGGTGTTATGAAGCTTATGTGGAACGTAAAATCGGCGGATTCCTGCATCTTTA
>JASFOJ010000037.1:0-34644 GCA_050116575.1 Gammaproteobacteria bacterium
CTCCGTGAACTCAATGCCACTCACATACCAGGGGGCCGTGATACCCAATATCTTTTCATAAAGTTTTGTCTCATCCATCGCTTTAAAATAACAAACCCACTATAATTGGGGAAGAGCCACATAACAAAAACCCCGCGCGGAGGCGGGGTCAAATGGTTTTATTGTTGTTGTTAGTCGTTACGGGATCTAACGCTGACCGGTTACCGTAATCGCCAGCTCCAGCGTCAGGCCCTGTGTTTTCGTCGCCGAAAAACATATGTTTCCAGCGCCATTGAAGTTCTTTGGGGTAACGAAATATTCAGTCGCCATTGCCATGCAGGGCGACAGTACAAAGAATAACACGATCAGGATTTTTGTGTATAAGGCTTGAATGGTAAAAGCGGGTGTCATCTGGTTCATACTGCGTGGTTGCATCTGCTAATGAATACCGTTGTTAATCCTTGTGGTGGATAACGTTCAGCCGGATGTGTATTCCATCACTTCAACGACTTTTCTCGAACGTATCCATTACTTGTGAATATGCGTATAGGTAAATATACGCGTGTGTAGATACAATTTTCGTTCCAGCTCCGTTAACGCATTGAATGTTAAAAATTTGTTATGATTTGTAAATGTTTTATAAGTTTAATTTGTAAAAAATCCCGACATCCCGCGCATCATACACTGCTTGTTTTCCTATCGTTTTTGGATAATCGATGAATGCCGGGTCACGCAGCGATTGTCCACAAAACCGGTTTTTAAAGAACCAATAGTTAAAGATCTAAAGTGTTAATAGGTTGTGCGGCAACAAGGTGGATTGTTAGTTACCCGTGAAACACGAATAGTAAAGGGGTGCCGGCTGCTTTGTATTAATGGCAAAGACAAACAATAATGCGCCGGTGATCGTACTTCTTATTTCTCCTGGCTGTCGTTGGGCAATTAATATATCGCTAAAAATTATACAATATCAGTCATAGAGATTAAGTGCTTCTGTCTGCGATTGCAACAGGCAGTGGCAGACCTGGCTATGATCAAAGAGGCAACTTAATCGCGATGCGGGTTAATCGGCCTATAAAAATATTCGCTTTGGATCTTGTGAAATCTTGAAAAACGTTCTAACGTGGGAACTAAGAGACATGCAGTGGTAATTTGCAGTGTGGTTTCAGGCGATGACGCCAGGGCCAGCATAATAAAAACGAAAAACAATTGTACCAAGGAACATATTTGGCGAAGACAGGGACGGTCGGATCACGTACGAGGCTGTAACTATAACCATAACTATTCTAATAATTCAAAGATAACCACCTGTTCTTCCTGCCAACGCCTATCGGCAAAAAATTGATTGTCGAATGGAGGAATGACAATGTCACGAACGATCAACAAATACTTTATCGCGCTATTTGTCCTGTTCAGCCTGGGACCATGGATAGAATCGGTTCGGGCTGCTATTGAAGAGGAAAATACTGAATTTCCCGGCCGTCCGCTATATCCGGAAGTTTCGGTTATTGAACTGGACGAGCTCTACCGGCGATTCGACGAAGTGATTGTTGTTGATGTCCGGTCGAACTATGAATACGAAACACTGCGGATAAAAGGTGCGATTAATATTCCATTGTCGTCGAAAACCTTCGTATCGCGATTACGCAAGTTGCGGATGTCCGACCCACGGCCCATCGTGGTTTATTGCAATGGCAAGACCTGCATGAAGTCGTACAAGGCGGCCCGCAAGTGTGCGATCAATAAAATCGATAATGTGCATTCTTATGATGCCGGTATTATGGATTGGGCCAGGACTTACCCCGAACTGGCTGAATTATTGGGTAAAAGTCCGGTGGACCCGAAAAAACTCATTAGCAAAAAGGAGTTCAAAAAGCATTTGCTGAGTCCAGATGCTTATGGAGAGCATGTAGCCAACAGCGGCGCGATCGTACTTGATGTTCGTGATCGTTTTCAGCGCGAAGCATTATCGATTTTCGTTGGCCGGGAAAGGCGCGCCTATCTGGACGACAAGAAAAAACTGGACCGTTATATCGAAAAAGCCAAACGCGAGGGTAAAACACTATTGGTGCACGATGCC
Source organism: Gammaproteobacteria bacterium (assembly GCA_050116575.1). Classification (GTDB taxonomy): domain Bacteria; phylum Pseudomonadota; class Gammaproteobacteria; order SZUA-152; family SZUA-152; genus JAKEGK01. Next base: position 2,057 of record JASFOJ010000037.1, read on the forward strand.
GCCGGTAAACAGGTCCGCTGGCTGCAGTATTACCTCAAGGACAAAGGTCTGAAATCCTATTATTTCATGGATGGCGGCATCGCCGCGTATTACGACAAACTAAAAGAGGAGTTCACCCGTAACTAACGCCCCCTCCGTTTAACGGACGTATTGTCCCGCCCGGTGATCAGGGGCGGGACAGTGTCGAAAACGTCGAATTGTTCCCCGCTGCCTTATGATGTTTTCTTTTGCCGATCGGCGAGCTGGTTAGAATCCACTTTTAAGTAATCCTATCTAATTGTTTTAGCAGCTTAAATTAGGGCTGTCCGGGTTAAAGAATTCAACTGCGGCGCCGATCTGATGTATGTGCAAATATGCCCTCGTTGACACCGAATAGGAAGTTAGTGATATCACAGGCCGGAAACAAGCTGTGGATATGGCTCAAAGCCGGTGCAGACGCTACCCATTTAACAACGTAATTATTGTCGGATGAAGACCGTATGAAACAACGTCCCAATCAAACGATCGCCATGATGCTGTCTGTCATGGTAATACTGCTTGTCCAGGAAGTGATGGCGGCGGACAAACCCAAGGAATTTCCCGGTCGTGATATTTACCCGGAAGTTCCTTATATCGAACTGCAGGATTTTTATCAGAAACTCAAGCGTAACGAAGTGGTGGTTGTGGATGTAAGATCCACGTACGAGTATCAAACGTTACGTATAAAGGGCGCGAAAAATATTCCCCTGGCATCGAAAACCTTTGTGGCTGATATGCGTAAGCTGCGCGAATCGGAAAATAGACCGATTGTCGTGTATTGTAACGGCAAGACCTGCATGAAATCTTACAAAGCGGCGCGCAAATGCATCGTGGAGAAAATACCGGATGTTACTTCCTATGACGCCGGTATTATGGATTTCGCCAAAACGTATCCGAAGGACGCCATGTTGCTGGGCAAACCACTGCATGACCCCAAAAAATTAATCAGCAAAGAGGTGTTCAAGCAGCATTTGATTGATCCGGAGAAATTCGGCGACCGCATCGCCAAAACCTCGGATATTGTGCTGGATGTACGTGACCGGTTTCAGCGTGAAGGGATTTCCATCTTTGTCGGTCGCGAGTACCGCGTACCTATTGACAATACCCGGCGCCTGGACCGGTTTATCGATAAAGCCAAGCGGGAAAACAAGGCGCTGTTGATCTATGATGCCGCCGGAAAACAGGTCCGCTGGCTGCAGTATTATCTGGAAGATAGAGGATTGAAATCCTATTATTTTATGAAAGGCGGCATTCGCGCTTACTACAAAAATATAAAATCCGATTTCAAGATTTAACGGCGTCGCCGGAAATTGATTCCCACTAAAGCAGCAGCCGCGTTGAGCTGCTGCTTTTTTTACTCTGTTATCCCTGGGAAAGCAGATTGCGCAAGTCGATAATCGCCGCATTCGCCGGTGAAATATAACTCACCATGCTTTTGGAATAATTGGCCACCCAGCCGAACGGCGCGCCGTTTAACACTATGGGGCTGGACGGCTCCACGGCCGACTGTTCCAGCAGGCGTATCACCTGTTTCAAGCTCGCCGAGGCGTTTTTCTTTTTCAGGACGTTGTCGAAATCCACTTCGACAGCGCGCAAAATATGCGACAGTGCCCACACGTAACCCCTGGCTTCGTAAAACACGTCATCAATCTGCAGCCACGGCGTTTCGGCAATGACCAGGTCCGGTGTCTGAGTGGATTGCTGGGCGGCAGGATCACCCGCCAGGTCGGTATTCACCCGCAGTTCCTCGATGCTGGCGTTGAGCCGTCGCGACAAGTTGCCCAGGCGTTTTTCCACAACCGACAGTAATTCATTGAGATTATCCGCGCGGGTAAAAAACTGGGTATCGGTTTGAGATTGTTGCGACAATTGGTCGAGATAGTTTTGCAAATGCGCAATAGCTTTGCGATATTCTCTTTCCGTGGGTGGAAACAGCCAGGAGTCGTTGGCAAAGTTCAGTAATGGTTCCGCCTCGGCAAGGTCAGGATTTTCCAGGGATTGTGATTGTGAACGACTAAAATCGTTGCGCAATACCCGCGCCGTGTCGCGGGCCATGACCAGGGCGCCGAATTCCCAATTGGGGATATTATCCAGTAACGGAAACAGGCCGAAAAACGACGATGGCGGCAACACGTCATTGCTCAGGTAACCACCGGGTTTATCCAGCAACGTGGTCACGATAAAGATTTCCGCCGCCGTGGTGGTAACACCGGGCACAATACGGTCCTGGTCGTTTTTTGCCATTTCCAACGCAATGTCTTTGACGTTGCGCGATGCCGGTTCCTGGCTCCAGAAAATGCCCACGATATACAGTACGACGATCAAGGTAACGAACGCAAGTATCGACGACCAGATCAGGCCACGCTGTTTCAGGTTTTCAATGTGATAGAGCGCAACCAATGAACGCAGGGCGCTGCGTAACTTGTTCCAGGCAGCTGCCAGGCCATTTTGTAGACGAGTTAACCAGTTCATGATGTTGTTCTGATTTACCTTTATAACGAAAGGCGCCTATTGTCTCACAATTTTCCCACCGGCACAGGATTGTCCCTCGCGCTAATAGGGCGCACCGCCGCATTCCCGGTCCCGCCGCCGCTACTATGTATCCTGTTGTTTTAACGTGACATATTACCGAATATTGGACCGCGTTTCGTTAAAGCCACGGCCCGCCGGTGTCGATAGTCTTAATAGCCATATAGAAACGCTGTGCACGGTTTTAGGTAAGGGGGCGGCGCCAACCCGTCGGGCATTCACTCATGTCGATATTCCGAAAATTATTTTGACCAACAACGATCGGCAACAAGCAAATCTTGTCCACATGGAACAGGAGCAAAGCCGGATACGCAATATTGTGCGTTTGGGTTTTGCGGCCGTGCTGGGCCTTACCTTTTTGTTGGGTATGGTGGGCCTTTACCAACTACACAAATTTAAAACCACTATGACCCATATCGTCGATGTGGGTAATGAAAAGACCGCTCTGGCCATCAGAATGCGCGATGCCATTCGGCTGCGGGCCTTGACGGTGCAGCGTATGCTGGCGACTGACGACTATTTCAGCCGCGACCGAGAACTGTTGCAGTATTATGAATATTCCGGCATGTACCGCGAGGCAAGGCAAGCATTGTTCGCCATGCCGATGACCGACGAGGAGCGGCAGATCCACAAGACCCTTACCGAGATGACCAATATCGCCCAACCGAAGAATCGCAATGCCGCGGAAATGCTGCTCATGGACCCGGTACCTGCGCAATTCGACCAAGTGCTGGACGACGCGATCGCTGTCCAGCGCGAGTTGCTGCAATTACTGGATCAATTTGTACTGCTGCAAAAGCGCTACGCCAAGCGGGATGTGACGGACGCGGAGCGCGAGTTTCAATCGACAATTATGATGATGATTGTCGTGGTCGCCATGCTGTTATTCGTGGGTTCGGTAATCGCCAAACGCGTGACCCACCTGGTAACCAGTAAAAACACCGAACTGGAAGAAAAAAACCGGGAACTGGAGGCGGCATGGTTTGAAGCCGCCAATGCCACGCGTGCCAAGTCCAAGTTTCTCGCCAACATGAGCCACGAAATACGCACACCGCTGACGTCCATCATCGGGTTTGCAGAAACGTTGGGTGAACCCCACCAGGCGCGGGAAGATCTGGCGCATGCCGCCGAGTCGATTAAGCGCAGCGGTAATCACCTGCATCAGATCATTAATGACGTGCTGGATATTTCCAAAATCGAGGCGGGCCAGATCGAACTGGAAACCATGCCGGTGTCGCCGGTGGCGGTTGTTTCAGAAGTGGCGGCAATGATGAAAGCCAAAGTGCAGCAAAAAGGCATAAACTTTCGAACGAATTTTTATTTTCCGCTGCCTAGAAAGGTTATTACCGACCCGACACGGTTGCGGCAAATTCTGTTGAACCTGCTGGGTAACGCCGTTAAGTTTACCGACCAGGGCATCGTTTGCATCAACGTTTACTTTTTACCGGTGGAGCGATTGATGAAATTTGAAGTTAGCGATACCGGTATCGGCATGTCCGAGGAAAATCTGGCGAAAGTCTTTGAGCCGTTTTCGCAGGCTGAGAAATCCACTACTCGCAAGTTTGGCGGTACCGGTCTGGGGCTGTCTATTTCCAAGCAACTGGCGGAAAAAATGGGGGGCGATATTGTCGGCGAAAGTATACCCAGCGAAGGCAGCACCTTTGCCGCAACCATTGGCGTTGGCGACATTGGTGAACTGGAGTTGATGTACGAAATGGAAGAACCCGACGACACCACCGACAGTGAAACCACGGTGCTACAGCGAGACAAATTCGCCGGAACTGTATTGCTCGCCGAGGACACACCGGAAAATCAGCAACTGATCAAGCTCCAGTTAAACAAGGCCGGTATCGATGTTGTGTTGGCGAATAACGGCCGCGAAGCCGTTGACGCCGCCCTGGAACGGGAGTTCGATCTGATTCTGATGGATATTCAAATGCCGGTGCTGCACGGGCTTGACGCGATCCGGCTGCTGCGACATGCAGGTTACAGCAATCCCATCGTGGCGTTGACCGCCAATACCAGTCAATCCGACCGGGACGAGTGTCTGGACGCTGGAGCAGATGATTTTTTAACCAAGCCCATCGACTTCAGCAAGTTCTTCAATGTGCTGACTGTTTATATCCCGCAACGCGACGGCAAGTCCGGCGTTTCGGTTGTTTCCGCTTTGCCGCCGGTAGACACCCTGGAAGAAGAGCCACCGTTATTTGAAGACGAAGAAATGAAAAAGTTGCTCGATGCTTTCCTGTCAAATTTGCCTTATTTGGTGCAATCCATACAACAGGCGGTTATCGCCAGGGACTGGGAACAACTCAAATCACTGTCACACCAACTAAAGGGCCTGGGCGGCTCATTTGGCTATGACTATCTCTCCGAGATTGCTAAAAACATTTATCTTTGCGCGCGCGACCACCGCGAGCAGGAGTTGGACCAATATGCCGATGAGCTGCAACATCAATATCAGTTGATACAAAATAACAATAATGGCGATGCGCGTCAGGTGGTATGAGGTTTGGAAAATTAGAAACAGCGACAGTGGCTGTCACCGCCTCATTGTAAGCTAAATTTAGAATTAACTTTTTGTCCAGCGGTTGTTAGCGGGGTATTAGCGCTGTTGTGCGACCGACACTGCGTTTATCGCAAGCCACAATTATATGCGGCTACCGGTTTAACACTACCATGTACACCAGTAGCGGACGTTTTCAGTTTGTAAAAATGTTTCGGCGTCCGGGCCCTGAAGTAAGGCCAGGGTGGATAATATACCGGCTTCAGTACAGGTGTCAGCGGCGACGGTGACGGATCGTGGTCCACCACTGACCGGCCAGCCGGTTTTTGGGTTGATGATGTGACTGTAACGCACGCCATCTTTGATTAAATAGCGAGTGGCGTCACCACTGGTGGCGATAGCCCCTTGTGCAAGGTGTAATCGGGGAACGGGCTTTGCTGGAGACGACGAATGATCAGGGTCGGCAACGCCCACTACCCAGGATTTGCCATTGGCGCGCGGTATGGTGACAGCAATATCGCCGCCGAAATTGACCAGGCAACTGATGGACGCACGGGCTTTAAGCAAAGCGCTAACGCGGTCTACGGCGTATTCCTTGCCAATGCCGCCCAGGTCGATTTCCATACCCGGTTGCAGCGTAACCGTCGGTCGTTGCCAGATGATTTTTTGCCAACCGACTTTCGTCAGTAACGCATCGATTTGTTGTTGCTCCGGCACATTATCACTACCGTCAAAGCGCCACACGCGCCGCAACACTCCAGAGGTAATATCGAACAGACCATTGCTCAGTTCGAAGCATTGCTGCGCATAGTCCAGCAAACTGGCGGTTTCTTCGTCCACGTCTATCGGTTTACCGTTAGCGGTATTGATAGTGTGAATAATATTGTCGTCCCGATAGCGGCTGTATTTGTATTCAATGCGCAACGTTTCCTGTTGCGCGATTTGTGCTAATTCCCGGGCCAGATGGACATCCCGGGAATCCAAAAGGATTTCGCAAGGACCGGCCATCGCCTGGAAGCGACCAACATGATAATCATGATGTCGTTCAATGGTTAGTGGTAACGCCATAACACTCGCTGGTTGGCCAGTTCATTATTGTGCCGGATCTGTTGCGTTGTAAAGCAACTAACCTAACAGTCGTGATTACCATAATAATATTCACCCTGTGCAGGTCAATTGTAACAACGTGCGATACGTTTGATAATGTGGGTTTTCGCCTTGCGCGGTGGTCAGCTATCCCTGGCTTTTAACTTCCAGGAAACACCAAAGCAACAAGAGGGTAGCGGGGAGGAAAAATTTTGGTGCCAGATCCGCTTGCAGGCATAAGGGGGTTTGAAGTTTCACCGGCACCAAAATTCTGTAAAAACTGTTTGACAAATGCCAAGCAACAGCGCGATTTACCAATGAACGTCCATTTATCATTGGTAATCGTTACTCGCTGTTGCGGGAAGGAAATCTACCCTAGTATTCTTAATTGTGGCTTAATACAGCCGATGACAATATATAGCCAAAGGACCAGGACCGATTCCCGGGCCATTTGTAGTGGGTGCTGGGAGTTTGCGAGTTTTAGCTGCCAGGTGTTATCAATTAATAAATGAATCAATGAGTTAATGAGGTATGGCCATGCGCGTATTGCTGGTGGAAGACGACGAGCTGTTGGGTGACGGACTGCGGGCCGGCCTCAAGCAAACAGGTTATACCGTTGACTGGGTTATCGACGGCCAAAGCGCGGAAAGCGCCCTAACCGATAATGAATTCGACCTGGTGGTCCTGGATATCAATTTGCCCCGTATGTCCGGGCTGGAAGTGCTGCGCAATCTTCGCAAGCGCGGTCAGACGATACCGGTATTGATTCTCACTGCGCGTGACAGTATTCCCGATCGCGTCGAGGGCCTGGATAGCGGCGCCGATGACTACCTGGTTAAGCCGGTGGATCTGGACGAATTGTGTGCTCGTTTGCGGGTGTTGCAGCGCCGTTCCGCGGGCCGCTCGGACCCGGTTATCCAGTATGGCGATCTGACGCTGGACCCGGCGGCGCACCGGGTAACGGTCAATAACAAGCCGGTCAGCCTGTCCATGCGAGAGTTCGTGCTGCTGCAGCATTTACTGGAAAACGTGGGACGCGTTATTCCCCGTGCCCGCCTGGAGCAGAAACTGTACGGCTGGGAGGGCGAAGTGGAAAGTAATTCGCTGGAAGTGTTCATTCACCATCTGCGCAAAAAGCTCGGTTCCAACTTGATACACACCGTGCGGGGTGTGGGTTACATGATTGAGCAAGAACCTTGAGAAATTCCATCCGCCGGCGTCTACTCGCCAACCTCCTCATTACCATTGCCTTTGTCAGCCTGATTACCCTGGGGCTGAGCTATAACGACGCCCGTCACGAAGTGCAGGAATTGTTTGATGCCCAGATGGCGCAATCAGCCAGGGTGTTGCAGGCATTGTTGTTGCCAAGGCTGGAGACAGGAACCACCGAGGAACTGCAGACATTAATTGAAACCTATACCCAGGTCCCGGCGATGACCCGGCCGCGGGAAAACGATGATGAGGCCCATGCCTTCGGGCACGAATACGAACGCAAACTGGCGTTTCAGGTTTGGGACCGCAAACAAAAGTTGCTGCTGTATTCAGCCATGTCACCCACCAATGCGCTATCTAATGAATCGCTGGCGCCCGAGAACCGAGGTTTTTCCGATGAAGTTGTGGGTGCCTATGACTGGCGGGTATTTTCCTTGTGGGATGAATCGGATCAATACCTGATCCAGGTTGGCGAGCGTTACGACGTTCGCAACGAATTAATTACCCAGATCAGCCGCCAGTTAATCACGCCGTCGCTGGTGTCGCTGCCGTTTCTGGGGTTAATGATCTGGGTGGGTATCGGTCGTGGCCTGCGACCGGTGCAGAAGGTCACCAACGAGGTAACCCGCCGTGATCCGGAGTACCTGGAACCCCTGGCGGTAAATCCCGTGCCCACTGAAATTCGCCCCCTGGTTAGCAGCCTTAACAAGCTGTTTGAACGGCTGCACACCGCATTGGAAACCGAACGCCGTTTTACCGACGATGCCGCCCATGAGTTGAGGACGCCGCTGGCGGCGTTGAAAACCCAGGCCCAGGTGTCGTTGCGGGCAACCTCGGATGAGGAGCGACAACAGGCGCTGCGACAGGTCATTAATAGCGTTGACCGGGCGTCACACTTGGTGGAACAAATGCTAACACTGGCACGGCTTGATCCTTCGTCATCGACGCTGATGCGGGAAAAAGTCAATGTTCACGACCTGGCGGCCGATGTGGTGGCGCAATTGGTGCCGGCTGCCATTCAGAAGAATTTAAATATCGAGATAACCGGTGACGAAACTGCCGTGGTATCCGTGGAACCGGTGAGCATGTCAATATTGATCCGTAACCTGGTTGATAACGCTATCCGTTACACGCCCATAGAAGGTGATGTTGTCATTAACGTAGACCGGACAGCCGATGACAAAGTCGTGTTGTCGGTATTGGATACGGGCTCGGGTATCGCCGCGGAGCTGCAGGAGCGGGTGTTTGACCGCTTTTACCGTGTGGTGGGTAACAGTTCATCGGGATGCGGCCTGGGGTTGTCGATCGTAAAACGGGTCGCTGATCTCAACGGTCTGCACATAGAATTGCGCAACCGGCGGGACGAAACAGGGCTGGTGGCCAGTGTATATTTTGACAATACCGCGCCTGCCGATAACGAATAGCGAACATAATTGTTTCGGCATTCACAAACAATCTACCTGGACCCGTTCCGCAAGTTTATAAGCCTCGGCGTTCCGGCAACGCTAGAATGACTCTTTGGTCGTAATGACCAATTGCGATTTACCGATATCGGGGCTTCCATCCAGGGGAAAGGCGACATCAAAATGAAAGACCACGCCCCGGGACCCCCGGCTGGATGCTATGCGTAATCCGAAACCTGCGTCCCGTAACGTTCCCGTATTGACGGTAGCCGGCTCGTTGGGTGTCCAGGCGCGGCCAATATCAAAAAACGCCACGGCACCCACATAGGCCAGTTCAAACACATGCCATGAGGTATAGAAACGTTGCTCCACCGTGAACAGGTACTTACGATCGCCGGTTTGGAAGCGTAACGGGTAACCTCTTAAACCGGTATCCCCGCCAAGCAACAATTGGTTATCCAGGTCGGCGTTTCTGGCGTATTCGGCGCTGAACGCCATGTAAAAAACCTGTTGCGGGAAATTGGGCCGGTAATATTTCGTGCTGAAGCCCACGGTGGTGTTGTTTGCGGTTCCGTGGGTGATCCGGCCGCTGGTATAGGGGTTAAATAACAACAGTTGATTGTCGGTAAGTTGAAACGGCGTGTTGGCGCTTAAACTGAAAATCACCGCTTCATCGTTGGCGGTAAAAACTTTATCCGACCAGCCCAATTTGGCGTGTATTTCCGTTCCCAGGTTGATGTCTTCTGTGCGTCTGATTTGATGGATATGGGTCGTACGGATCATGCGGTCTTCGTACACTTCCAGGCCCACCCACGGATAGCGAAAGTCCCGGTCAGCGGGTAGCTCCGCATCGGGATAGGTGTCGGCGGGCGTGAAACTGTCAATGGTTTTGTCAAACCCAAAACGCCAGCGGTAAACGAGGTTATCATGCTGGCGCTGCGACAGGCCCCAGAAATAGGAAAAATCCTGTGAGTAATGATCGAATTCGCTTACCGTTTCGCCAAACGCGTAAATGGGATCCCGCCGTTGGTCGGTGTAAGCGGAAAGACCCAGGGACCACTTGGTGGTTAGGGAAAAAAAGGGTCGCTCAAAATCAACGGATTTGGTAATGCCGTCGCTTTTACTATTGTAGGCCAGTGCCAGCTGATTATAGCTGCCCCACAAATGCCGGTCGTTGTATTCAAACAGGGATTCGGTACGGTCAATATTGGAACTGGCTTTGAATTTGAGGTCTTTGCCGTAGCCAAGTAAATTGGATTCCTGGATTTCGCTGCTGATCTTGTTGCTGCCTCCTTCCCGCGAAAAGTGCACGCTTCCCGTAAATGTCCAGGTATCTCGGGTGTCGACCAGGATATCCACCGTGTTGGTGTCTTCATGGTAAGCAATAGGCTTAATGGAGGCGTCATAGAGATACTTGTTGGTGCGCAGCAGCCGCGCCGATTCCTGTAATGAGCGAAGGGAATAAACGTCTCCGGACTTAAACAGCAGTTGATCGCGAATGACCGATTCCTGGGTCACAATATGCAGCCTGTTGGCGAGCCGGAACAGCGCGATGTCCTCTTCCGGTTTGCTGGGGTCAAACACGTTCTCGCGCTTGATAATAACTTTACCGATTTTGGCTTTGTTTTGTTGTAAGGTAAGGTGGTCGGGAATATTGTACGTATCACTTGCCGCCAGCAAAGGGGGTGGTAATAACGCATTCGTCGGTTGCGGATCGGTGAGTCGAAACGGCGAGTTATCACCGTATACCGGCAGCGACAGCCAGCAGCTTGTAAAAGCAATAAAAAATAAATACCGTGATCCCGTTGCCATCAGTGGTGCGGTGTGTTCAATATTTTCGTTGTCTGCATCCGTTGAGCCGGCCTGATTAAATTTGGTACAACGGTAGCATGAAGCATGTTTTATTAAGGATATCAATGCAACGTTTAAACCATGTATCTGTTCCGGCATGGCAGCGTGCATGCGGAATCCCAGAGTTTAGTCTGATGTGCTGAAAAAACGATCAAATTATTATCATAAAAAAACCCGGGCGGAGTCTTATCATGGAAATCGGTACACCAGGATCCAGCTGTAGTACAAAAGTTTTATTATTGGGCAGTGGCGAACTGGGCAAAGAGGTCATTATCGCCTTACAACGCCTCGGCGTCGAAGTGATTGCCGTCGATCGCTATGCCAATGCGCCCGGTCACCAGGTGGCGGATCATGCCTGTACTATTGACATGACCGATGGTAACGCATTGAGTTCCCTCATCGAACAGATTGCCCCACAGATCGTGGTACCGGAAATCGAAGCTATCGCTACGGATACCCTGGTCGATATCGAGTCCGAGACGTCCATTGAAGTGATCCCCACTGCCCGCGCCGCGCAGCTGACCATGAACCGTGAAGGTATCCGCCGTCTTGCCGCGGAGCAACTGGAATTGCGCACGTCACGTTACGCCTTTGCTGAGAGCCTGAATCAGCTGGGTATGGCCATTGATTCTGCGATTGGTTATCCCTGTATTGTAAAACCGGTTATGTCATCCTCCGGCAAGGGCCAGTCGCTGGTGGAGCAGCCGGAAGATCTGGAGCGGGCGTGGAACTATGCCGCCAGCGCCGGCCGGGTCAATCGTGGCAAGGTGATCGTAGAAGAGAAGGTAGATTTTGACTATGAGATCACCTTGTTGACCGTACGTGCCGTCAACGACAGCGGTGACGTTGAAACCTGCTTTTGCGATCCCATAGGCCACGTGCAGAAAAACGGCGACTATGTCGAGAGCTGGCAACCCCAGCCCATGTCCCCTAACGCGTTGAAAAGCGCCCAACAAATTGCCGCCAAAGTTACCGGTGAACTCGGCGGCCGGGGTATTTTTGGCGTGGAGCTGTTCGTCAAGGGCGATGACGTGTGGTTCAGTGAAGTGAGTCCCCGCCCCCATGATACCGGCATGGTGACTATGATCAGCCAGCACCAGAGCGAATTCGCCCTGCACGCCCGTGCCATTCTGGGATTGCCCGTGGATACCCGCTTGCGGTCACCGGGCGCCAGCGCGGTGATCTATGGTGGTTTTGACGGCGCGCCGGTGGTTTACCGGGGCATCGACGCGGCGTTACGGGTCCCGCAAACGGAAATTCGCCTGTTTGGCAAGCCCGAAGCATTTACCACCCGGCGCATGGGTGTTGCGCTCGCCTATGGCGATAATATCGATGATGCGCGCGATCGTGCCAAACGCGCTGCGGCCCACATTCAGGTGGTTCAACAATAGTGCGCGCTGACTGTCTACTTATTTTAACGAGTTGTAAGTAACCGGTTTAACCTGTTATGAGTAAGGATTCCAAAAACCTGACCCGTTCATCCCGCCAGGACATCGACGCATTTCTCAGCAAGGCAGCGCAGGTCCCGGCGATGAAGAAACCCGGCGAAAAAGGCCGCCTCATTTTCGCCATGGATGCCACCGCCAGCCGGGAAGCCTCCTGGGATCGCGCCTGTCAATTGCAGGGGGAAATGTTCCAGGAAACTGCGGCGCTGGGCGGCCTTGATATACAGTTGTGCTATTACCGGGGCTTCGGCGAATTTGACGCCTCGCCCTGGCTGGACAATTCCCAGGATTTATTACGGCGCATGACATCGGTAAGTTGTCTCGGCGGCCGCACGCAAATTGACAAGGTGCTAAACCACGCGATCAAGGAAACCCGGCAGCAGAAAATCAACGCGCTGGTGTTTGTGGGCGATTGCCTGGAAGAGGATATCGATGAACTGTGCCGTCATGCCGGCGAACTGGCGTTGCTGGGCGTACCGGTGTTTTTGTTTCACGAAGGCTTTGATCCCGTGGCGGCGATGGGTTTCCGGCAGATCGCCCAACTCACCAATGGCGCTTATTGCTCCTTTGACAGCAATAGTGCGCAACAGCTGAAGGAATTGTTGGGTGCCGTAGCCGTTTATGCCGCCGGCGGCCGCAAGGCGCTGGAAAACTTCAATAAGCGCCACGGCAAAGTGGTGCTGCAGTTAACCGGGCAAAAATCCTGAGAGGACGGCGTTGCGTACCCTGGTTATACTCCTTGCCGTTATCGCCTTAATGTGGATTATCCGCATATTGCTGCGCCGTTCTTCCCTGGATTTTAAAAAACTGGGCCGCAATGCGGTGGTCGCGTTGATTGGCGTGTTGTTTTTATTCCTGCTGATGACCGGCCGCCTGAGCTGGATATTTGCTTTAGCCGCGGCGGCTGTGCCGGCGTTATATCGCTTATTACCACTGATTCGTTACGTACCCATCTTGCGCAACCTTTATCGCCGTTACCAGGCCCGGCAAGGTCCAGGCAACGCTGGCGCTGGGCCTGCAGGGCAGTCATCCAGTGTGCAATCTGACTATCTGCGCATGACATTAAATCACGACAGCGGTGAAATGGATGGTGAAATATTGCAGGGGCAGTTCCAGGGCCAGCGTTTGCAGGCCCTGTCACTGACACAGTTGCTGGCGTTATTGCAGGAAGTGCAACAGGACCAGGATTCGTTGTCATTGTTAGTTGCCTTTCTGGACCGTCATCATGAAGACTGGCGTGAGCAGGCCGACGCCGCGCACGATACTTATGGGCAGGATACGTCACGACAAGCCGCTGGCAGCGAGATGACGAAACAGGAAGCCTATGAAATATTGGGTTTGCCGGAACATGCTGATGAAAAGGACGTTATCCAGGCGCACCGCCGGTTAATGCAAAAGCTGCATCCGGATCACGGCGGCTCCACTTATCTGGCGGCTAAAATTAATCTTGCCAAGGATGTTCTGTTGGGAAAGACCTAAAATGGGTAATACCCGTCCCGCTTTTTGGGGCGTTGCGCAGGATTATTCATCCGGCTTTTTATCCTTGGGCTTTTTTGGCGTAATGGGTACCACCACGTTGTTTTGCGGCTCATCGGCGAAGCGCGGGCGTGACTGGGAAGACGTTCCTTTTTCCTCGAGTAATTCCGATTCGCGGGAGGTAATCATTTGCAGGCAATCGCGGATTCCCTGGATGGTCTGTTCCGACAACGGGTGTTTCATACCGGGTGGTGTTACCGTATCCCGGGCGATATCGGTCAGTACACGTTTGCACATGGCCAATACACGCTGTTCCTTGGTCAGTTCATCAGAAGACATGGGGAAACTCCCTGCAATATAAGGTTGTATAGAGGGGATATTGTGACATAATTCAGGAAGGTATCGCTAATAGCATTTGCAACCCCCGTTATTGCCTAAATGGGAAACGATGATCCGCTATCAATTCGTGAAAATGCGTGTTGGAGAATGTCAGTCACCCCTGGTGAAATACTCAATCACAGGTCAAAAATGCGTAAAATCCCTGTTTTGCAGGGTAAACCGTGCCTTTGCCGGGTGTTTTTGCAATAACGGGGTCAATAGACGCTAGAAATTAAATGAACAGCCAGTGGCGACAACAATTCATCGAAACCAGCGGCAAATTCAGCATTCCCCGGCTTGAGACCCCATGATTTCCAGTCAACAATTGGTATTGCCTCTCTATGAGAATGATTTCCTTATCCGCCGCAGCGGGCGCGCCAAATATTTGCGCATTAATATTACTTCCGTGGGGCAAGTGGAAGTGGTCGTGCCAAAACGCGTTTCCCCGCAACAGGTGCATGAATTTATTCGTCAAAAACAATCCTGGATCGAGCAGACCCGGCAGCAGATTAAGAGTCAGCGCGGTGGGGAGCTGGATTCGCACATGCCAAGCAGCATATATCTGCGCGCCGTCGACCAGACCTGGCAGATTCGCTATCAGCCGGGACAAAACAAACCGTTACGCCACAAGGCAATCGATGCCGGCACCGGTCAATTGGCGATAAGTTATGTGGCGCAAAGCGAGGTTGCCGGGCGGTTGTCGCACTGGTTGTCCGGCAAGGCACGGTCCATTCTGATTCCCTGGCTAAATGCCGTTAGCGAAGAAACCGGTTTGCCCTATAACAAAGTGGCTGTCCGCGGCCAGAAAACCCGCTGGGGCAGTTGTTCATCGCGCCACAATATCAACCTCAACCGCTGTTTACTATTTCTGCAACCAGAGCTGGTGCGTTATTTGATGGTTCACGAACTGTGTCACACGCGACATATGAATCATTCGCGCCGTTTCTGGGCGCTGGTCGAGAAATTTGTGCCCGACTATCAAGAGCGCGAGCGGCAAATCAATAATGCCACTTATCAAATTCCCGGTTGGGCGCTGCGCGGATAAGCGTAAAATGTAATGATTGATACCGTCGGCCGTCTGTAATGCAGGCGCTGCGACATTCGTGTCGGTTATTTTGGGGTACGTTGCAAGCCATTGCGACAGTGCCGGCATTCACTGCGGATTCTATCCGCAGGTACTCACGAAAACAGAAGTAATACAAGGCTGGTTTATGACGAAAAGGTTTTTCTCCCGATTGGTGCTGGTCATGGTCATCGTGGCAGTTATTGCCGCGTACTATATCTTCGACCTGGGACAATATTTTACCCTCGATTACCTCAAGGAACGCCAATACGAATTTATCACGTTTTATCAAAAGAACCAGCTGCTGACCATCGGCATTTATTTTGCCATCTATATTACGGTGACGGCATTGTCGTTGCCCGGTGCCGCTATCATGACGTTGGCAGGCGGTGCGGTGTTTGGCGTGGCAATGGGAACGTTGATCGTTTCCTTTGCCAGCACCATCGGCGCGACGCTGGCGTTTCTGGTATCCCGGTTTTTATTAAAAAACTTTGTGCAAACACGGTTCAAGGACAAGCTGGTTGCCGTCAATGACGGTATGCGAAAGGACGGCGTTTTTTATTTGTTTACCCTGCGCCTGATTCCCCTGTTTCCGTTTTTTGTTATCAACCTGGTGATGGGGGTGACTCATATCAGGACGTTGCAGTTTTTTATTGTCAGCCAGATCGGCATGTTGCCGGGCACTATTGTCTATGTGAACGCCGGTTCCCAAATTGCCGCCATAGACTCACTCAGTGGAATATTATCACCTTCGTTACTGGCTTCTTTTGCACTGCTGGGTCTGTTTCCGCTACTCGCCAAAAAGATCGTGGAGTTTCTGAGAAAGCGCAAGTATCTGCACCGTTATGTCAAACCCCGCCGGTTTGACTATAACATGGTTGTGATCGGTGCCGGTTCCGCCGGACTGGTGGCTGCCTATATCGCAGCAACTTTGAAAGCGAAAGTTGCCCTCATCGAGCGACATAAAATGGGTGGCGATTGCCTCAATACCGGATGTGTGCCCAGCAAGGCGTTGATCCGGTCGGCCAAGATCGTCAATTATGCCAAACGCGCCCGGGAGTTCGGTTTTAAGCGTGCCACCATAGAGTTTCGGTTTTCCGATATCATGGAGCGGGTACAGCGCGTCATCAAAAAAGTGGAACCCCACGATTCGGTGGATCGTTATACCAAGATGGGTGTGGAGTGTATCAAGGGCCAGGCCAAGGTTATTACCCCTTATGAAGTTCGAGTCAACGGCCGTTCCCTAATTGCCCGCAATATTGTTATCGCCACCGGCGCCAGTCCCGTGATACCGGATATCGACGGGCTGGAAATGGTGGATTACCTGACTTCGGATACCGTGTGGAACCTGCGGTCGCGGCCGGAAAAAATGATCGTGCTTGGCGGTGGTCCAATCGGTTGCGAACTGGCGCAATGTTTCCAGCGGCTGGGCACGCACGTGACCCTGATCGAGCGCAACGAACGTATCCTGAAGCGCGAAGACAAGGATATCGCATTGCATGTGTCGGAAAGCTTTCGCAAAGATGGCATTGCCGTGTTAACCAAACACAGTGCCAGGCGCGTGGTGGTCGATGGTCAGGGCAAGTATTTATTGTGTGAGTACGGCGGAAAAACGGTATCCCTTGGTTTTGATGAAATTCTTATCGCGCTGGGCCGTAAACCGAACGTGCAGGGGTTTGGCCTGGAAGAGATGAACGTGCATACCTCGGCAAGGGGTAACATTGAAGTGGACGATTACATGCGAACCAACTATCCCAATATTTATGCCTGTGGTGACGTGGCGGGACCCTACCAGTTTACCCATATGGCGTCCCACCAGGCCTGGTATGTGGCAGTCAACGCCCTGTTTAAACCGTTCAAGAAATTTAGAGCCAACTATTCAGTCGTGCCATGGGCCATCTATACCGACCCGGAAATCGCCCGCGTGGGTTTGAGTGAAGCCGAAGCCCGGGCGAAGCAAATTCCCTATGAATTAACCACCTATGGTCTGGATGATCTCGACCGGGCCATTGCCGACGAAGAAGACCATGGCATCGTCAAGGTATTAACCGAACCGGGTAAGGACAAAATACTGGGCGCGGTCATCGTCGGCAGCCACGCCAGCGATCTGATTGCCGAGTTTGTAACAGCCATGACGCATGACCTGGGACTGGAAAAAATTCTGGGCACCATTCATATCTACCCGACGCTTGCCGAGGCCAACAAATTCGCCGCCGGCAACTGGAAAAAAGCCCACAAACCGGAAAAGCTTCTGCGTTGGCTGGAGTGGTTTCATCGCTGGCGGCGCTTGCGCGGTACCAAACAGGCGAAAGCGCCGGTTTGATAACTGCTACATGATTCGTTAGTTCGTTTATCGCACTTTATACCGATTGCATTGTCGTAACACATCGATGGATCAGCACCGCTTCTGGGAATACAAATCCCTTGACCAAATGACACGCGAAGAATGGGAGTCGTTGTGTGATGGCTGCGGGCGCTGTTGCCTGGTGAAACTGGAAGATGAAAGCAACGGCGATATTCATTACACCAACGTGGTGTGTGATCTGCTCGATCAGGAAACCTGCCGCTGCACCCAATATGCAAAACGCGCGCAATACGTGCCGGAATGTGTCGTGGTCAATCCGGCAATCCTGGATCAATTGCACTGGATGCCCTCCACCTGTGCCTATCGTCTATTGCACGAGGGCCAGCCGCTGCCGCAATGGCATCCCCTGATCAGCGGCGACCGACAGTCCGTACACTGGGCGGGGATTTCCGTGCGGGGACGGGTTTACCGGGAGTGCGATGTGGGCGAGGATGAACTTGAAGATCACATTGTCAGCTGGCCCGAGTGAGGTAAGCGTCGTGATCTGTCCGTGATATATCGTTATGTCACTTCATATAGCGCTATACGACACAGCGTCGTTACAGTGACATTGGTTATTGCCGCATTAAGTTTACCAATATCTCTATTGAACAATTAAAACATTTTACTATTATTTGGCCCGTGCTTTGGTATGCTGGTCCAGAGCAAGGCGCAGATACAGCAGGAATCTCGAAACCATGTCAAAAAAAGCAACTTCGGACGAAACCGCCAACCACGAAGTTCGTGAAATACGTATCGACCCCGTGGTGCCCACCGAGTCGGTACTGGTCTCTACCGTGCGCAATCTCCGGCCCCGTAAAAAGGAGGAACCGGCACCCCGCGAAACTCGGGAGCATGTCACTGAATGCCCTTTCTGTGTTGGTAATGAAAGCAAAACGCCGCCATCCATTGAGGAATACCGCAGCAACGACCAGTGGATTATCCGAATCGTGGAGAATCTTTATCCGGTGTTACGCGATTCCGCCCAGGCGCCAACCTTTAATGAAGGGTTGCGGCAGGCGATTGACGGCTACGGCCGCCACGAAGTCATTATTGATCATTTTAATCATGGCATAGCAGTCCATGAAATGGACGAAGATCATTTGCGTCGCCTGTTTTACGCCTACCAGCAACGCATGATGGATTTATACCGCGGCGATCCGCGGTTGCGTTATGTGTTGGTATTCAAAAACTTCGGTCCGGCCGCCGGCGCGAGCATCGCACATACTCATAGCCAGATTATTGCATTGCCGGTGGTACCTGAAAATGTGCAGGCGGAAGTGCATTTCAGCTCGGCCTATTACCGGCAGCATCATCACTGCGTGTATTGCGCGTTAATCGATGATGCCATGGCGTTTTCCGCCACGGTTTATGACCGCGAAACCGGCGAATCACAACGTCAACTGCACGTTGAAACCTACGTAGTGGAAAAGGGGGAACATTTCATTGCCATCAAGCCGTTCGCCAGCCGCTTCGAATGGGAGATTCATATCCTGCCGCTGAGTCATCAGGCGGATTATATCGGCGTGCCGGAATCAATGTGGGCGGATTTCGCCCGCGTGTTTCGCAATACCATGGCGCGGCTCGATGCGGTGCTCGGCGGCGTGCAATACAATTATTTTTTGCACACACTGCCGCATAATTTTTCCGAGAAAGAATACCAGCACAGCTACCATTGGCACCTGGAAATCTGCCCCCGTACCAGCATTCCCAGTGGCTTTGAACTGGGCTCCGGTCTTTACGTCAACACGGTCAGTCCGGAACTGGCGGCACAACAGTTGCGGGCCGTTAAACTCTAGCCTGTTCAACAATCTACACTTTTGGTTGTTCTCAACGTCACACAAAGGCTGCGCAATCCTGCCGTGGTGAAATACCGGGTGTACCACCTTATGCGGGACGCCACTGTGATAATCGTGGCGTTATTAACGATTTTAAGGGGCGCGGCAGGTTATTTCCATTCACAAGTTATCCACATACTTTTGCACCGTTTAGCGGTTTTACAAACACCGTGCAATCAAAAAGTAACCCGTAAAAAATATTTTTATCCACACTTTGTATTTATCCAAGATAGCGTCTATTCTTAATGTGACTTATCAGTAGTACTACCTAGGTGTCAGTTTGTAGTTTTGGCAGCTATTGGAAATTTTCGTTATCAGTGATTTTGATGATCGAACTATAGCTCAATAGCTAACCAAAGAACAAAGATTGGCCAGGGGTCGGCGATCTTACTTACACCACTGTGGTACGCGCGGTAATCAGTATAAAAAAGTTACAAGCCGCGAATCAGAACCAAGAAGCTTAATACAAAAAATTATTAGAACTACAAAGTCTACCGACAGGAACCCAGGAACAAAACAGTACTGATTGTATGGCGTGGTTTATCGCCAGGGTTTTGCGCTTATTGAATGCTGAACCCTTGTGGTAGCTGGATCACGCTCAGCAGTGATGTGTTGTTGTAGGTGTTCGTTGGGTAGCTAACCGTGGTGATGAATTGATTGCCGTTGTTGATGGTCGCGCTACTTACCAATAGAGCTTAATTGGCCAATAAAAAAGGTGGTCCGTTTATGGTAGCAATTGCAAAGTACCTGGAAGCCGATCAAAAAACGTCACAGCTGCAACGTGAACATTTTAAAGCCACGCACGATCCGCTGACGGGGCTGCTCAACCCCGTTGCGCTGAACGAGCGTATTGACCAGGAAATCGCGCTGGGTGCCCGTTACAACAAGTCATTTGCGATACTGATGCTGGAGCTGGACCAGTTTCGCGATGCCGCCTTTCAACGCAGCAAGTCAATTAGCAATCCTTTGCTGGTGGAGTTTACCAAGCGCATCAAGCGCAGCGTACGAACCACGGACACTCTTGCCCGGTTGGAAAGCGACGTGTTTTTGGTATTGTTGCCGGATATACAGAATTTTCGCAACGTGGCCAAAGTGATTGACAACATTAACCGGCACTTGGTGGACCCTTTTTTGATCAATGACAGTCAGTACGTTGCCAGTGCCAGAATCGGCGTGTCACTGTTCCCCCACGATGGCCATACCCGCAAGGACCTGATTGAACGAGCCCATGTGGCCTTGTTTAAAAACCGTAACGACGGACACCGTGGTTACGGGTTTTACGACGATGATATCGATGACCGTGTTGCCCAGGCCATCAATTTTGAAAACAAGGTGCGCGATGCCATCGATCAGCGCAAATATGATATTCACTACCTGCCTATTAAACGCCTCGACGGTAACGAATTGTCTTTCGTGGAGGCGGATACTGTCTGGCATGACAGCGAATTGCGCGACTGCCCTAACAAGGAGGTCGACAGTTGTATCGAATCTTTGGAGTTGTCCAAATTGTTTGGCGATATCCAGTTGACCAGTGTCTGCCAGCAACTATCAGGTTGGCAGGGGGATGTGGAATTCCACGATACACCGGTACTGATCAATTTGACCAGCGCCCAGTTTCAGGATCCGCAGTTACCAAAGCGTTACCAAACCATCATCCAGCACCAATCAGTACAACCACAGCGCATTGGATTTATCGTCAACGAAGGCGATATTTTACATGATCCAGGTTTTGCGGCGGGACAAATCGCCGCGTTAAAGAAAATCGGTGGTCTCATTGTTATTGACGAGTTTTCCTGTGGCCTGTCTTACGTGGGGCAGCTCAACCTGGCAACGGTTGACATGATTCGCCTCAAGGGTGAACTCATTGAAAAGATGGATGAGCAAATTGAATGGTTATGTATTGTGGAGGGTGTGGTGCGCATTGGCCGGCAGCTGGATATCGGTACCATTATTGGTAACGTCAATAGTGGCTACCAGTATCAAACCCTGCTAAATGTCAATGGTGATTGCTGGCAGGGTGACTACGCTTGTGTTGTGACTGATGAAACCGGAAACGATCATCACGGGTTGACCCTGGTCAGCGAACACGCCGGCGATTGATAACCAGTCGCAGTTCGACTAAGCCTTACGTGCGTTAACCCATCGTTATTCCCTGTGCAGTTCCTTTAACAGTTCCATTGCCGCGTTAATGGCCTGCAGTTTGTCCTTGCTGCCCCCGCGGTCGGGATGATGTTGCATTACCAGCCGGCGATGCTGGTGTTTAATGGCGGCATAATCCACCGGATCTTCCAGTTCCAGTTCAGCCAGGGCAGCGGTGCGCTTGTCCTTGTTGCCCAATTGCCTCCAGAAGTTGATCAATAATTCCTGCAAATCTTCGTCACTGGTGCCGGTCAGGTTGGCCAGGTCGAGATAATACTCGCGCAGCGGATCATGGGTATCCATCGTCTGGGTGTCGCTGTCGCGGGGCGGCAACAACATAATGTTCAGCGGATTGATTTGCAGGGTGCCGCGTTTTTGTTGCCACAGGCGGTCTTTAAGTTGATACAGCGTATGAAACAGCAGGAAATGTGTTTGAAACAGTGACAACCGGTCCCAGAACACCACGTTTTGAAAGGCGGCGTAACCGCTGCTTTTAATCCATTGGATCAGTTCGTATTCACTGATGCCGAGGGGGTGAGCCTGCAAGGCTTGTAACACCAGATCCGTCAGGGCCGGGTCTTCACGGTCGGGTGCGGGTGTTGATCCGGTGTCGGCAGAGGTCATGAGGGTAAACAGGCGCCGGTAACAGGTTACCGGCGCTTGCTTGTGTTAGCGAGCCGGATTATTTTTTAATGTCCAGCAGCTCGATTTCGAAAACCAGGGTTTCGTTGGGGCCGATATTGGCACCGGCGCCGCGGGCACCGTAGGCGAGATCGGAAGGAATGAAAACTTTCCACTTGGCGCCTTTTTTCATCATCGGCAGAATTTCCTGCCAGCCTTTAATAACCTGGTTAACCGCAAAGGTTGCCGGCTTGCCGCGCTTGTAGGAGCTGTCAAATTCCGTGCCGTCGATCAATGTACCTTTGTAATGAGCGACGATGGTATCGGTGGGTTTGGGTTTGGCACCATTTCCCTCTTTCAGGATCTTGTACTGAATGCCGTTTTCCAGCTCTTTGACGCCCTTTTTCTTTTTATTTTTCGCCAGGAACTCGGCGCCTTCTTTCTTCGCTTTTTCACCCTTGGCCTGGCGTTTGGCCTGCTGTTGTTTTTGTACCTTCATTACCACGGCCTGCATGTCTTCCATTTTGACTTTCAAATCCGCGCCGCTAAGTACGTCCTTGATGCCCTGGGCGATGGCATCAATATCCACATCCGCGTCTTCGCGTTTCAGGTTGTTGCCAATCTGGAAACCGATGGCATAGCTGTACTTTTCCTTGTCGTTTTTATAATCAGCAGCGACCGCGGAAAAACTTGCGGTAAAAAATAAGGTTGCCGTGAAAATGAGGGTAAATAACGCGTGTAATGATTGTTTCACTGTTCGTTCCTTTTGGGTGTTAGTTGGGTGAATGAATGATTGAGAGAATTAGTAGCGGACAGGTTTTTACCCGACGAGCCGTACGGCAATCAATGAGTAAGAGCAAGAGCCTGACAAAAAATTTAGACGTATTGTAACAACATCAACAACGACTTATCACTAATTCGTTTAAAATAATAGCCTTCCCGTGGTATCACGGAATAACTATCGGCAATTGCCGCGCCAATTGCAACACGTTCCCGCATATCAGACAATTCTGACTTGGATTTGTGTCATAAACTGGATATCCTTTTTTTCGCGGGCGGTATTTCCCATCTGCCTGGCACCGATGAAGCACTGGGCTGGGATTCATCGGCCTTTCCTGCGGCTTGATACTAATATTAACCAAAAAACAGGTAGTTACGTAAAACAATGGCCATGGTCGACGCGTTTAGCCAAACGTTATCGTTCACCAGTGGCCCAGGGAAAAATACGTCAAATCGCTGATTGGTTCACGTCAATCGCAGCAACAAATGATTAAAATGCCTGCGACTTCGATTCAACCCGGGGGGTTGGCCAGGGTTCAAAATACCGTTTTAACGAGACAAGTGAAAAAAACGGTTAACGCCGGATACAACAAAGTGGGGCATGGGTGTGACGACAAACTTGGTTGGCAGGTATTGTTACCGCTTGGTCAGTTTGGCAGCGGTGGTGTTATTTGTGGCGGGCCTTGCGGCGTGTACCAGTGGGTCCGACGACTCCAATCCTGCTCCCGGGGACTCCGGGGGCAATAATACCCCGACACCGGGCGACACTGGCGGTGGCAGTAACAGCCCCGATCCCAGTTTACCTTTGATTAATGACATACAGGATTTTACCGTCAAGGGACCCGGATGGATTGGCGTTAATGCCGGCGGCGGTATCCGGGCAACGTCGTTTCACTGGACCCAAGTCAGCGGCGGCACGCCCTATAACCTGATCAATGCCGACACCCGGCGTGTGGAATTCGTGGTGCCGGATTTTGCCGCTACGTCTCCCGACGATGTACGAACGATCATGTTAAAACTGGACGTTGCCGACGATAATGGCAATACAGCGTCCGACGAAGTGGTTATTACCGTCCCGCCGCGCCTTGAACCGGCGCCGGGTTCCGGCAACAATGCGCCACCCTCCATCGATGACCTGCCTGACATCGTTGCCCGTCCCGGGCAAAGCGTTGAGTTGACCGCCACGGCAACAGACGCCGAGGACAGTGTTCTATCATACCATTGGTATAAGATTACGGGGCCTTCTTTGGCTTCGCTGGGGATAACAGCGCAGGATCTGACCGGCCCGACACTGCGATTTGTGGCGCCCTCCGTTGTCGGCAAGATCTGGTTCAGGGCCGAAGTAACCGACAGTGCGGGCGCCAGCGACCAGGATGATGTGGTGGTTGATGTCATCGGCAACACCTCGCCCGTCGCCAATGCCGGTGGCGACCGCTCGGTGCCTCCGGAACAGACCGTTATTATCCACGGTGGCGGTACCGACAGTGACGGCAGTATTGCAACGTATGAGTGGCAACAGCTTGAAGGGCCGCCTGTGGCGTTGCAATCCGCCAACACGGCCACCGTCAGTTTTATCGCACCAAACCTTACAGTGGCGGCGGATATACTGCTGCAATTGACGGTAACGGATAACCTGGGTGCCACCGCCACTGACCGGGTCACCGTGACCGTTGACCCCGACTTAAAGAATATTCCTCCCACCGCCAATGCCGGTCCCAACCAGTATGCCGTTCCCGGGGGTGCAGTGACGCTGCTCGGCAGTGGTGCTGACGATGATGGCACTATCAGCGCTTATCAATGGACCCAATCAAGCGGCCCGTTGGTGACTATTAACGGTGCCGACTCAAAAGGCGCCAGTTTCACCATGCCGGTGGACATTGCCGGCGGTTCCACGATCACGTTGCAATTGACCGTCACCGATAACCAGGGAGCCACCGGTATCGATGAGGTTGTTATTACTGCCAATAGGCCGCCGACGGCCAACGCAGGCGCGGATTACAGTGTACGACCGGGCGATACTGCCAATTTACTGGGATCCGGTACCGATCCCGATGGCAGCGTTGTCAGTTATCAGTGGAGCCAGATCGGTGGAGAGCCGGTGACAATTGAAAACGAAAACAGCGGCAATACCCGCTTTCTCGCACCACAGACGCCGGGCAGCGTCACCCTGCGGTTAACGGTCACCGATAACCATGGCGCCGAGGATACCGATGATGTGGTCGTGACGATCGTCCCCAATATTCCACCCACCGCTGATGCAGGCAATGATATGACCGTGGAGTCCGGGTCGCCGGATCCGGTGGTCATCACCGGCGGCGGGAGTGATACCGATGGTTCCATCATCGGCTATCACTGGACCCAGGTCGCCGGACCTACGGTGACACTGATTGGCGCCAATACCACCACCGTAACCTTTGACGTACCGACAGTTACGGTGACCACCGTTATCGCCTTGCGGTTAACGGTGACCGATGATGCCGGTGCCACGGGTTTTGATGAGGTGAGTATCACCATCAATGCGCCGGTACAAAACAATCCACCGAGCGTGAATGCCGGTGTGGATCAAACTGTCAACGTAGGTGATAGCGTGACGTTGAGCGCCACCGCCAGCGATCCCGACGGTGATGCACTGACGTATCAATGGAGCCAAATCGACGGCCCAAGCATCAATTTGAGCAATGCCGATACCCTGCAGGCTTCGTTCGTGGCACCACAGATCAACGCGACCGCGACCATTACAGTGCAACTTGATGTCACGGACAGTAACGGCGCCACCGCCGCGGACCAGGTTGTGGTTACCGTTGAGCCGTCAAATGCCGTGCCCGTGGCTAACGCCGGTCCAGACATAACAGCTGCCGCCGGCGATCCGGTTACCATTGCCGGCAGCGCGACGGACAGCGACGGAACGATCAGCAGTTATCGTTGGACCCAGTTGCCCGGTCCCAATGCCAGTGTGTCCCTTACTAATGCCAATACGGCAACGGTGAGTTTTACCACGCCGGCGGTGACCGCGACAACAACCATTACCCTGCGGTTAACGGTGACCGATGACCAGGGCGCAACGGATTTTGACGACGTGAATGTGACGGTGACGGCCGCGAACAGCAACCCGGCCCCTGTGGTCAGTGCCGGGCCGGATATAACCGCCGTGGTGGGGGAGACCGTTTCCATTACCGGCACGGCCACCGATGACGGCACCGTTATTGTTTATATCTGGACACAGGTGGGTAGCGGTACGGCACTGGCATTGCAAAATCCCGCCACCGAAACTGTTTCGTTTGTTGCGCCGGCGGTAAGTGCCACAACCGACTTTACCCTGCGTTTCACGGCGGTCGATGATCAGGGTGCTATTGGGTCGGATGAAGTGGTGATCACCGTCAATCCGGTGATTACCAACGCGGCGCCCATTGCCAACGCCGGACCGGATACCACGGTCACCGCCGGTAATGCCGTTACCCTCACCGGTAGCGGCAATGACAATGACGGCAGCATTACCACTTATCAGTGGAGCCAGGTTAACGGTGTCGATGCAGGGTTGACCACCACTGACAATCCGACCTTGCAGTTTGTGGCGCCGGATGTGGCCACTCCCAGCAATATCACCTTACGGTTGACGGTTACTGATGATCTTGGCGCTACCGGGTTTGATGACACGGTCGTCACTATTAATCCCGCCGCCGGTAATCTGCCGCCGGTGCCCAATGCTGGCCCTGACCAGTCGGTGAATATCGGTGATGCGGTCACATTGTCCGGCAGCGCTATCGATACCGATGGTTCAGTCAGCAGTTATCAGTGGGTACAAACTGCCGGGACGTCGGTCACCTTAAGTGGTGCAACATCCGCGACTGCAAGCTTTACGGCACCCAACGTCAGCAGCGCCACGCCACTGACATTTGAG
Source organism: Gammaproteobacteria bacterium (assembly GCA_050116575.1). GTDB lineage: Bacteria > Pseudomonadota > Gammaproteobacteria > SZUA-152 > SZUA-152 > JAKEGK01. The sequence continues at coordinate 28,644 of JASFOJ010000037.1, forward strand.
CTGACCGCCACCGACAACAGCAGTGATTCAGCCACGGATACGGTTATTGTTACGGTCTATCCGTTTGCCACCTTGAGCGGCACTATCACCACGCAAGCCGGCACCCAGACCGACAGCGACGTTAACGATCCCAGCGCACCATACACTGCCAATGACTCGCCGGGCACGGCGCAGCCGTTGTTAAATCCTGTCGTCGTGGGTGGTTACGTAAATCAACCCAGCCAGGGTGCGACAGGACGCAGCAGAACCAGTGGCGATGTAGATGACTATTATCTGATTTCACTGTCCGCTAATCAGGTAATCAATCTGTATATTGGCGATGTCAATAACGGTGCCAATGACCTCGATTTGTATTTAATGGATCAAAACAATCAACTGGTTGATTCCTCGGTCAGCCCCAGCGCCGCAACGGAAACGTTGACCGTCAATAGCGCTGGCAATTATCTCATTAACGTCAAGGCCGCGGCGGGCGCGTCCAACTATGTGTTGTCGGTGGGCGTGGGGGCGCTCGCCACTCAAAGCAACGGCTGGCGATTGTCCGATGACTTTGCCGCCGGTGACGTGATTGTGCAGTTTAAAGAAAACAACGGTATTGGTATCCAGTCGCTGGCTAATCGGGCCGCTTCGGTGGGCATGCAGGCCAAAGCCGGCGCGCCTGGCCGTAACATGTTATTGGGGCTGGGCACGGCTAACCAAAGAGCTACTGTGCTTTCAACGTTAGGGGTCACCAGTGGTAACAGCGTTCGTGCCAGCACTAACATCAATACCAATGCTAATAACAATCCTGTGGTACCCGCGCCATTACAGGAAAAGCTGGATACCTTGCTGGCGGCCAAAGCGCTGGCCAAGCGAGCCGACGTGGTGGAGGCGGGTTTAAACTACCGCTATTATCCCACCGCTGTTCCCAACGACACTCATTACGACCTGCAATGGCATTATCCGCTGATCAATCTACCACAAGCGTGGGATATTACGACCGGTGATCCCAGTGTCATTGTTGCGGTGATTGATACCGGCGTGTTGCTTAACCACCCTGATCTACAGGGCCAACTGGTGGCCGGCTATGATTTTATCGCCAGCAACAGCAATTCGGGAGACAACGAGCCGGGTATTGACCCCAATCCCGACGACCCCGGTGATGGCGGCGGCACCCAACCGAGCAGCTTCCACGGCACCCATGTGGCCGGTACCATTGCCGCGGCCTCCAATAATAACAGTGGCGTTGCCGGTATTGCCTGGGGCGCCAAAATCATGCCCTGCCGTGCCATGGGTATTAACGGTGGTTTGAGCTACGACATTGAACAATGTGTGCGTTATGTATCCGGGTTAGCCAACGATTCGGGTACGGTGCCGCCACAACGGGCGGATATTATCAACCTCAGCCTCGGCGGACCCACTAACTCCACCAGGGCGCCTACGGCCTTTCGTCTGGCCCGGGATGCCGGTGTTATCGTGGTGGCGGCGGCGGGTAACGACGCCAGTAATGGGTTGTTTGCGCCGGCGGCATATGATGGCGTGGTGTCAGTAAGCGCCACCAATATCAGCCGTCAGTTGGCCAGCTACTCCAATTACGGTTCCACCATAGATGTCTCCGCACCGGGTGGTGACAGCGGCGACCTGAACGGTGATGGATACTTCGACGGTGTACTAAGCACCAGCGCCGATGACAGCAGTGGTAGTATCGTGTTTAATTTTCGATTTGCCGCCGGCACCTCCATGGCGTCACCGCATATGGCAGGCGTGGTGGCATTGATGAAATCGGTTTATCCCGACATGACCCCCGATGATCTGGACGCCATGCTGGCCAGCGGTGATTTAACCGATGACCTGGGACCGGCCGGCCGCGACAATTCATTCGGCTATGGCTTGATTAACGCACAAAAGGCCGTGTTGGCCGCATCCAATGCCGCCACTCCCAGCCCGCCACCGGAACCACCGGCGGCGTTGCAGATTACGCCCACCTCCCTGAATTTTGGAGTCGCCCTTACCGGAGCGCAAATGACACTGGCCAATTCCGGTGGCGGTGTGTTGGATATTACCAATGTCAGTAATGATGCCGGCGGTTGGCTGTCAGTGACGCCGGCCAACGTCGACGGCAATGGGCTGGGGTCATATAACGTCAACGTGGATCGATCCAGCCTGGCCGATGGTGTTTATAGCGCCACGGTTACCGTGGCTTCCTCCGCCGGTACCCAGACGGTATCGGTTATCATGCAGGTGGATTCGCAAGCCACCGGCGACTACGCCGGCTTTCACTATATCGAGCTGATTGATGCCTCGACCATGGAGTTGTTTGACCGGGTGATCAGCAACGGCAGCAACGGGATTTACGAGTTTTCCTTTTCCGGTATACCGTTGGGTCAATACCATATACGGGCCGGTTCGGATCTGGATAACGATAACGTTCTTTGTGAAACCGGTGACGCCTGCGGTGCTTATCCTACCCTGGATATCGTATCGCGGCATATCATCATCGATGGTAGTAACCTGAACCGCAGCGGTTTGAATTTCACCACGGGTTACAGCTCCAGTTTGAATCTTCCCTAGTGCGCGGTTGCTGACTTTACCTTCTGGCGTTATGGTGTGTATCGACGGCGCGCGTTCGGGTTAGGGGTTCATGTTAACATTCATGCTCAGTGATTAATCGGGTATAGTTTGCTGCTCAAACGGCAGTGCGTCTGCCAATGTTCAATGACAACGGCTATTCATCTCCCTGATAATCCTCAAGTCGTTTGGTTTTTGCGCACGGTATTTTTGAACACAACAAGGCGCATTAAAATTTCAAATTTCTAAGTGAACAGAGTAAAGTAGTCGGTTCCTGCTCGTCGTATCCGGTAGTTATCGTTATTGGGAATATTCAGACGTTGTATTTATATGATTAAAAAATACTATCATAATATCCGTATTTTTATGGTCTGCGGCACACTGTCGATAGCGCTCAATGCCTGTGGCCCGTTTTTCGGCAGCAATGATGATAGTGGCACGGACATCGTCGGTACTATCAATGTGTTCGAAGGCTCGGCGGTGGACAGCGATGTTAATGACCCGAACTCCCCCTACCAGTCCAACGACAGTTTGCAAAATGCGCAACCGGTCACTAATCCGGTCACCCTGGGAGGTTATGTCAATCAACCCCAAACCGGTCCCGCCGGCCGTTCCTATGAAGCGGGTGATCCCGACGACTATTATTCCGTAACGTTACTGCAAGACCAGCAAATTACCCTGTACATGGGAAATCGCAATAATAGTAACGCGGCTCTGGATTTTTACCTTTATAACAGTGGCGACGCCAGCGTGGTGGAAAGTCAACCGGACGTGACTACGCGCCATACTTTCACGGTACCGGCAAAGGGTGCCTATACCATTCAGGTTCACGCTGCCACCGGGGCGGCCAACTATAACCTCACTATTGGTTTTGGCAACACAACACTGGCAGCGTCGTTCGCCGGTACCACACACAAACAGCGGCCGGCTTCTAGTGATTTTATACCCGGCGAAGTCATCGTGCGCTTCAAAGACGACGCTGCGACCATGGCTCGTCAATTGCCGGCGGCGGTGTCGATGGCAGGTTCCCTGGGGCTTCACCGCAAAGGCGGTGCTGCCGGCCGGGAGATGTTGTTTCGCATTAGCGATCAGCAAACCACGCTGCAGGCGCTGGGTATACAACAGAGTGCCTCTGCCACTGACGATATATGGCAGCAGAAACAGGACACCCTGGCGATAATCAATGCACTGCGCCAGCGCCCGGACGTAGCTTATGCCCTGCCCAACTACATCGTGCGGCCCACGCTGGTTCCCAATGACACGTATTTTCCCAAGCAATGGCATTACAACTTGATCAATTTGCCGCAGGCCTGGGATGTCACCATCGGTGATCGGACTCCCAATGTGATCGTGGCGGTGGTGGATACCGGCGTACTGCCCGATCATCCTGACCTGCAGGATAAACTGGTGCCGGGTTATGATTTCGTGGTGAACCGCAACGGACAGAATATTGAACTGGATAACGAGCCCGGCATTGACCCGCATCCCACCGACCCCGGTGGCAGCGTTGCCGGCAGCAATTTTCACGGCACCCATGTCACCGGTACGGTGGCGGCGGCGACTAATAACAACGCCGGTGTCGCGGGTGTTGGCTGGAATGTGAAAGTGATGCCCCTGCGGGCCCTGGGCGCCGACGAAGGGTCCCTGTACGATGTGGGCCAGGCGGTGCGTTACGCCGCGGGACTGGATAACGACTCCGGTACTAAACCAGACCAACCTGCGGACATTATTAATCTGAGCCTGGGCGCCGTTTTGGACCCCGCCGTCGTTGACCAGCTCCGCGAGCCCTTTGATCTGGCGCGGCAAGCTGGTGTCATCGTGATTGCCGCCGCCGGTAACGACAGTGTTAGTGCTGATTTTTTCCCCGCGTCACTGGATAGCGTCATCTCGGTGAACGCTGTTGACATGAATAAACAGCTGGCCAGTTATTCCAACTTCGGCCCCACGATTGATTTATCCGCACCCGGCGGTGATTCCGGGGATATTGACGGTGATGGTGTTTTTGACGGTGTTTACAGCCTGGGTGCCGACGACTCGGGGACCTCGCTGGTTTACGGTTATACCCTGGCGGCGGGAACCTCCATGGCGTCGCCCCATGTTTCCGGGGTGGCCGCATTAATGAAGTCTGTGCTTCCCGATATGACACCGGACGATTTCGACCACTTTTTGAAAACCGGCACCATTACCGAAGACCTGGGTGATCCCGGTCGTGACGATACCTTCGGCTATGGCCTGATTGATGCGCGCAAAGCCGTGGTGGCCGCCGCCAGCGGCCAGGTGCCGCAACTCGATCCCGTTGCCATTGTCTCGCCCACGTCGCTGAATTTGACCCCCGACCGTACTGCGGTCGATATCAACATTCGTAACGGTGGTGATGGAACATTAAGCTTACCGGCGCCGGAGCCCATTAGTAACGATTCCGGTGGCTGGCTGCAGGTGACGCCTGTCGATGTTGATAACAACGGGTTGGGCAGGTATCGGGTTGCCATCAACAGCGCTAATGTACCGCCCGATGCCACCACGCTGGCGGCGGTAATCACCATTACTACCGATGTAAATACGTTGCAGGTACCGGTCATCGCCCAGTTACAGGTCATCCCGTTTGCCAATAATGCGGGTACCCAATACGTATTGCTGCTGGATGACAGTTACCAGCGGCAGTACGGCATTGAAGCGCAAGTCAGCGATGGGACTTACCGGTTCCGGTTTAACAACGTTGCGAAAGGCATTTATTATTTGATTACCGGCTCGGATATCAACAATAATAACCAGATCTGTGACCCCGGCGAGTCCTGTGGGCAATATCCCACCCTGGATCATCCTCGCATCATTGAAATAACCGCTGACTCGATCTATTTTGTGACGGATGAAAGTGCCCCTGGCGGGACCGTCAATGCCACTCCCAGCGCTGCCGGGCTGGAATTCGAAACCGGCTATCACGTGACAATCTCCTCGCAGAACGCGGCGATTCAGCGTTCTCCCGTAAACCGCTAAGACGTGTTGGTGAGCCGCCCAGCACAGCGACGGATACCATCAACTCGCGTATCCGTTGCCAGTAACCGGGTTTTGACCACATAATCGTTACTGATAACAACAGGGAAGGCAGATGATGAAAGCGATTGACAAGATGTGGTGTCACCGGGTGCGTCGCCCCCTGGCAGCGACGTTGTTGGTTACCGTCGGCATTATCACGGTAATGACCGCGTGCGCCGCAAGTCCGGATAACGGGCACAACGCGGCGTCACCAAAGGATCCACCAATGGCCCTTGATACTAACGAAACCATGAATCAATCCCATTCCCTGGAAGTTGTGTACAGCAGCACCCAGTGCGACCAAATTAACGAAAATGAGTGGATAACCAGCAAGGCGCAGCTGGACAAGCTGTTGCAGGCAACCCTTGGCAGGATGATTTCCCCGGCGCCGGTTCCGTCACCGGCGGTGGATTTCGATCATTAT
>JASFOJ010000038.1:0-34318 GCA_050116575.1 Gammaproteobacteria bacterium
TCCATTTGACAGGTACATACCAACTACGCATCACTTTTCGTTGGCGTTGTGCCACCTGCCGCCTGTATTGACTGTATTCGTACTGAATCAACGAATACACTGGTGAATAGCATAGTTCATACCACCGCAATAACTCCTTGTTTATCCTGTAAATTAAGCCACAAGTCCGTAAAAAAATCCCCTTAGGTGGTTTAATTTTTGGTTTAAATAAACCGTAGGGTGACTAAAACTACCACATCATAAAATCCCGGGAATGACCTGGATCGAGATTGCGGGGCCAGCAGACATTTTGAGCGGTTGCCGCCGGTGTTCCCGGCACAGATGCTCAACCAATGATAAGGTGGAAATTACCCGTATGGGTTATGACTTCACACAAATCCGCACTCAATTGAATTTCCCCATTAATGGCCCTGACATGTCGATACCGCTTTTGCTTCGTTACCGTGCACCACAAACGAGCATCCATAAGTATGGATGCAACGCAACGGTGCCCACCTGTGGTAAGCCAATCACCGTTGTCAACGTATTTATGCTTTGACTTCACGGGTTTATTCAGCAAAACAACCACATAAACAGTCATTCAGGACTTGGCCCGTGTCTTGCCTTGCTAAGGTCGTGTGAGTTGATATATCTGAAATGAATCATTCAATCTTGTCCACATTGATCAACAATAGTGATCAACAACGATGTTGAACAAACAAATATAGGGGAGACATTATGTCGTACTTACTACCTTCAGAATTTGTCACCAAAATGGTGGATGCCGGTGAATCCAAAATCTACATGTCCACCAGGGATACGCTCATAAGAGCTTTTATGGCCGGTGCTATCCTGGCCTTGGCGGCTGCATTTGCCATATTCGTTACGGTTAAAACAGGATCGCCCATACTGGGTGCCATCCTGTTTCCGGTCGGTTTTTCCATGCTGTATTTAATGGGATTTGATCTATTAACCGGGGTTTTCGTTTTAACGCCGCTGGCGCTACTGGACAAAAGACCCGGTGTCACCGTCGGTGGCGTTTTAAGAAACTGGGGACTGGTGTTTTTAGGCAACTTCGGCGGTGCATTGACGGTCGCCTTCATGATGGCGTTTATTTTTACTTACGGTTTTTCCACGGACCCCGGGGCTATTGGCCATAAGATTGCCGGTATTGGTGAAGCTCGAACCCTGGGATACGCACAATACGGTATCGCAGGATGGTTTACCATTTTTGTACGCGGCATGTTGTGTAACTGGATGGTTTCCATGGGTGTCGTTGGGGCCATGATCTCTACCAACGTGAGCGGTAAAGTCATCGCCATGTGGATGCCGATACTGCTTTTCTTTGCCATGGGCTTCGAACACTCAGTGGTCAATATGTTTTTGTTCCCGTCCGCAATGATTATGGGTGGTGGTTTCTCCATTGCCGATTATTTCATCTGGAATGAAATCCCCACGGCACTGGGTAACCTGGTCGGCGGCCTCGCATTCACCGGACTGACCCTGTACAGCACCCACGCCAGAACCGCGCCTGTACGCGACTTGGGCAGCAAATTGCGTAAAGCAGCTTGATTGTATAATGGGATAAGGGCCACTATTGTTAACTGCCGATCTATACAACCGGACAGCTTAATAGTAGTGGCTCTTTATAACCACAGAACATGTCCAGCCAATTACAAATATCCGTCGGGCAACACTCTGACAAAGGCCGCAAGGATATTAATCAGGATTTCCACGGGGTCTATATACCCGACGAACCGCAGTTAACTTCAAAAGGCATTGCCATCACGCTGGCAGACGGCATTAGCAGCAGCAAAGTAAGCCAAATCGCCAGTGAAACAGCGGTAGCCGGCTTTTTACAGGACTATTATTGCACTTCGGAAGCCTGGTCGGTTAAAAGCTCAGCGCAACGCGTGCTGTATGCAACGAATTCCTGGTTGTACTCGCAAACCCGGCAAAGCCAATTCCGTTATGAGAAAGACAAGGGTTACGTTTGTACTTTCAGTGCCATGGTTATCAAATCCGCCACGGCATATATTTTTCATGTAGGAGATTCGAGAGTTTATCGTTTACGCAACGGTACGCTGGAACAACTTACCGACGACCATCGGCTCTGGGTATCGCAGGAGCAAAGCTATCTCAGCCGAGCGTTAGGTATCAATCCACAGCTTGACCTGGACTATAAGGTAGAACTGGTGGAACTTGGCGATGTTTTTCTATTTACCACCGACGGCGTGTATGAATATGTCAGCACAACATCCATTGTCGATATAGTAGCTGAAAACAAAGATAACCTGGAAAAAGCTGCAAAGGAAATTGTCAAAGAAGCATACGACAATGGCAGCGACGACAACCTGACAATACAGATTGTCAGGGTCGAAGCCCTGCCCCAATTAAATGCCAACGAGGTATACCGACAACTGACCGATCTGCCCTTTCCGCCGGCTTTGCAATCAAGGATGATTTTTGACGGTTACAGAATCGTGCGGGAACTGCACGCCAGCCACCGCAGTCACGTCTTTCTCGCAGTGGACGGTGAGACCGGCACTCACGTCGCCATAAAAACGCCTTCGTTTGACCTTCGCGCCGATTCGGATTACATGGAACGATTTTTAATGGAAGAATGGATCGCTCGGCGTATCAACAATGCCCATGTTTTAAAATCCTTCCTGCCAACCCGAAAACACAATTATTTATACACCGTCTCAGAGTTTATTGACGGCCAGACACTGGCGCAATGGATGATCGACAATCCGAAACCGGATGTCGAAACCGTGCGGGGCATTGTTGAACAAATTGCCAAAGGCCTGCGTGCTTTTCATCGCATGGAGATGCTCCACCAGGACCTCCGGCCCAATAATATCATGATCGACACTACCGGTACGGTGAAACTCATTGATTTCGGCTCAGCAAGAGTTGCCGGCCTGATGGAAAACGCACTTACCGCAACAGAACATCAAATACTGGGTACCGAACAATACTCCGCACCGGAATATTTTCTCGGCGAAGGAGGCACGACACAATCCGACCTGTTTTCGCTGGGGGTAATTACTTATCAAATGTTATCGGGAAAATTGCCCTACGGCACCCATGTACCAAGAGCCCGAACAAGGGCCGCTCAAAGAAAGCTGCGATACCTCTCGGTCATGGACGATGACCGGGAGATTCCATTGTGGGTCGATGAAGCAATCAAAAAATCCGTCCACCCAAATCCATATCAGCGTTACCAGGAGCTTTCCGAGTTTATTTTTGATCTTCGCCATCCCAATAAAGCGTTTTTAAATAGAAGCCGTCCACCACTCTTGGAACGCAATCCGGTACTGTTCTGGAAAGGCATCTCACTAATTTTGGCGATGATTATTATTGTAATGGTCGTCAATCAACAGGCCGGCTAGCCGAAATTAACAACGATTTATATACCGCCAATAGCATACAAAGGAGGTCAGCATGACACGCGACGAAGTCACACAACTGATACTTATCAAAAAACACAGCAAGAAACTAAAATGGTCAGAACTCGCCGAAGTAACCGGACTGAGTAAAGAATGGACCACGGCTGCTTTGCTGGGACAAATGACCCTGTCTGCCGATCAGGCGGAAAAACTAGGTGCTGCACTGGACCTGCCCAGCGAAGCTATCGCGGAACTTCAAGTGGTACCGTATAAGGGATCTTTACCCAGTACCGTACCCACAGATCCGCTCATCTACCGGTTCTACGAGCTGATGAATGTCTATGGTTCCACTATAAAGGAATTGATCCATGAAGAATTCGGTGACGGCATTATGAGCGCTATTGATTTCTCACTGGACATCAGCCGTGAACCCGATCCCAAGGGAGACCGCGTTCGCGTGGTTATGAATGGCAAATTCCTGCCTTACAAGACGTATTAACCGTAGCAACCAGGGTTAAAACCAGGGTTCGGTGAACAATTGTGCCCGCCGCTTGGGCAGTTGTTCCCGAACCCGTTTTTGTGGTGCTGCTTGACCCGAATTTCGCGACCCCGCTTGCCGAGCAATCTCGGTCTGTCTGGCAATCCCGGCGGCAATAGCCAAGTTCCGAGCATGTAACTAATTTGCTTTATCGTTTACCACCCATTTCCCGCCTGCACAAGCCTCCTATATTCATATTCAATTGATCCGCCTCATGGATCGAAAAGCCTTTTTATGCCATAAAAATATACAAAATTCCACGAGGACGATTGGGAAAACTGCCTGATTGGCGATCAGTCGGGAAAATACAACGATAAACACCCGCCGCCAATAACACACTGGTTAATACAGGAGTGGCGTATGGCTCATCTGGAAGATTACGGAAAAGAGAAATATTTTGAAGAGAACGGTTATATATGGGATGAACGATTTGAAATCTATATAAATAAAGCGCAGTGGAAAATATTCAGCAAAGACTATATTGATGATCACTCTTTCGATGTACTTATAACCAGCCTGGAAGAACAACCGACTCCTAATCACTGGAAATATTATTACAACACCGAATTCGAGTCGGATGTACACGCCACGCATAAACATTTCGGCGTACGCGCCGGGATGCGCATCAAATGGTAGAATGACCGAATCGGACTGGTATCGATTTTAATCTCATCGAACGTATTAACGCGTCACGCGAAATCAGCAGCTTTTCTTTGGAAAACAACTCGTGCGACGAAGCAGAACAGCAAAGTCTACCTGTTGGTGCCCTGTCCCCGGACGGCACGAATATAAATATCATCGTAATCAGGAAACACCGTGCCGCATAGAAAGTCGATTGTTGTCGTCATCAAACTGTAGTGTCCTTTCATACGACTGTGATGCATGGCATGAAACGTTGTCGAACTGAAAATCCGTCCCAGTGGCGAGCGAATGAGAGCCGCCGGCATCACTTCGATATTGGAGTGACCTAGAATGCTTTCTGCGTAGTAAACCACAAAAAAAGCAAGCAATCCTGGCAATGTGAGCGGTATAACCCATGAGATAGCCGCAGCAAAACCCACCGAACCCAATGTCAATACCGTTTTTTCCGCAAAGGAAAAACGCAAGCCGCTTAACGGACCGGTCACGGTCGAGCGATGATGTTGCATATGAATGCGGTACAGGTAACGGGTATGCATCAACCGGTGAGTAGTGTAAAACCAGATTTCAAAAAAAACAAACAATACTATAAAGGTTAAAACAGATGTTGCCCAATGAGATGGCGCCAACCTGATAAGACCCAGCGTGATACAGAAATAGAAAACAACGCCGTCGAGAGGAATAACCCAGGCCGCTTTGAGTTCGTCGCGCAATTGACCGGGCGAATAAGCCCTGGTGTATACTTGCCGCTTTGTTTTCAGCTCAAACAAGCGGATCAGCACAATCCAAACGCCGGCAAACAAAAATTTGCCAACCGCGAGAAACAAAATAGCAAAAACGACAAATGGATCGTCTATCATGTTGTGACTTCCCGCAAGCGTTCACTGCTTTCAGATGCCAGCCAGTTATCCAGTTGACCGGACAACAATTTTGACCAGGCCTCTCGCACGCGGCTGCTGTTTTGCCAGTCGTTGCTATCATGTCCCCCTGGGATTTGCAGGAACTTTTTTGGCACTGTTGCGCTTTGAAACAGGCGATGGGCGTGGCTGATCGGGATAAAGTCGTCGGCTTTCGCATGCAACAGCAACAGTGGTCCCTTGCAATGCTTTAGCCAGACCAGGCAATTTAACTTGGTGCGCACAAACAATTTGATAACTGGAAAGAAAGGGAAAAGCTGCGCAGCCAGGTCGGGCACGGAGGTAAAGGTGCCGTGTAACACAAGACCCGCCGATTTTTCTTTTGTTGCAAGATAAGCGGCCAAAGCCCCGCCGAGCGATTTACCGAAATAAACGACGTGCCCCGGCTCGAAACCTTTAACCTGTTGGAGGTATTGCATGGCCCGGTCGGCGGCTTCCAGGCAACCGCGCTCACTGGGTTGCCCTTCACTTTGACCGTATCCGGGATAATCCACCGCAAACACACTGAGCCCAAGCGACTGAAGAAAGCGAATAGTGGGCAACTCATAGCTGATATTGCCCGTCGTTCCGTGAAAAAGCATAACCGCTTTATCGCGTTTCCGTCCCTTGATCCACCACCCATGCAATGTATCCTGTCCAGGTGACGTCAGACAGACATCCTCGTAGTTAATATCAAAATCAGCAGGCGTTCCCAGCAGCTTGCCGGTCGGCTTGAAGACCCAGCGGTCCTGCCGCAGGTAAAGGTGTAATGCTAATAGCGTCAATAATATGAGGACACCGCCCCAAATGATATCCGCTGGTTCGATTTGCATCTCAGTATCCTGTATTCCTGCATCAACTGAGGCTAACAGTGCCAATGTGGCCGGTGCTACAAGGTATTCTGTCCCAACAATACGCAGACATTTTTTATACCGCGGTCAGTGGACCAGGCCAGTGTCCGCCGTAAGGGTTTTACCTCGGCACGGCGAATAAAATTTCCGCTGCAACGATCATCCGGTTGATCACAATTTATCATCGGCGGAATAACGTTCTTCTGCATCGCCAACAGCGCATTTATCAACGCAAAACCGCCACTGGCGGCCTCCGTATAACCCAGCGAACCGGTGGCCGAGGTAAATGCAATGGGATGTGATGTTGATAGCCGGCGCAATACTGCTGCCTCATACAAATCATCTTCCTCAACACCCAATCCGCACCCAAATAAAGCATCTACTTCAATAGCGGAGCATTGACCTTGATCAAGGCTGGCTCTTGCGGCCTGCTCCAATCCCAAAACAGCCCCATCGTCCGTTGTCCTCGATTCGGCTGCTGTCGTATGCGCGTATCCAAGCACTTCACCGTAAACCCGCGCACTGCGTTGCCTTGCATGTGCCGCCGATTCCAGCACCACAAAAGCCGCCCCCTCGCCGGGAACATATCCCTGCCGATTTTCGTCAAAGGGACGGCAGGCCTGCTGCGGTGGCACATCCGATGCCGACAGGCGACCGGCAAGCAGATGCGCCATAATATTTTCCATCTGCAGCAGCGAATCATAACCACCGGCCACGGCCACCTGGATTTCGCCACGTTGAATCGCGGCGGCCGCCGCCGCGACCGCCTGCAATCCCGAAACGGGACCGTTGGTGATGTTCAAGTTTGGCCCCGTCGCCTGGTATTCAACAGCGATACCGCCCAGTCCCGCATTGGGCAGCGCCTTGACCAGAAACAGCGGGTCCACCAGGTGCATGCCGCGGCGGGCAAACCGTGACATGTCGAATTGGCCTTCGGCATCCATGGACTCATGCACCGCTGGCAAAAACGATTCCATTTCGATATCCAGCTGCACGGAACCCACATAAAGGCCACAAGTCTCCAGGCGTTGAAAATCGCCTTCCAGGTTTGCATCACGAAGTGCCTGTCCCGCCGCCGCGACACACATAGCCGCGCTGCGGGGCAACACCTTGCGTAGCATACGGCTGCGGATCCAGTCCCTTACCTGAAACCCCTTAACAGGCGCTTGTAGTTGGTAAGGAAAATCAGGATTCACCGGCGCCTGCGCACGAGAACACCCGGACTCGCCGCGCAACAGTTGATTAAAATGTTCCGACGCATCGCCGCACGACAACGACGAGAACAAACCCATTCCGGTAACCAGTACTTGTTTCTGCATCGGCTAATACGGCTGATCCGCCCCCCACCGTTTTATCACCAACGTTCCGTTTTGCCCACCAAAGCCAAAGGAGTTCGACAGCGCCACATCAACATCGGCTGTTCGGCACTCATTAGGTATGAAATCAAGATCACATTCCGGATCCGGGTGTTCCAGATTAATAGTGGGCGGCAGCACGCCATGGTTAACCGCCAGCACAGTAAAAATCAACTCGATACCGCCGGCCGCACAAATTAGATGACCAATCTGAGATTTCGTGGAACTAACCGGAACCTGGTAGGCGTAATCGCCGAACACTTTTTTGATGGCCATGGTTTCCGTTTTGTCATTCAACGGCGTGGAGGTCCCGTGTGCATTAATATAGCCAACGTCGTGTGGTGCCACGCCGGCGTCCTGTAGTGCCGCGTTCATGCAGCGCACCGCTCCAAGTCCCTCCGGGTGCATATCGGTGAAGCGATAGCCGTCCACAGACGAGCCGTAACCAATTAATTCAGCATAGATGGGCGCACCGCGCTGTTGCGCGTGAGTCAGTTCTTCCAGGATTAACAGGCCGGCCCCCTCACCCAAAACAAAACCGGTGCGCTTTTTGTCAAATGGACGCGATGCCTTGGCCGGATCTTTGCTTTCAACGGATAGTGCGCCAAGCAAGGTAAACCCCGTCACACTGATCGCAGATAAAAGACTATCCGTTCCTCCGGTAACCATAAGATCGGCCTGACCGTAGCGAATCATTTGAAAAGCTTCACCGACGGCCTGGGTACCGGATGCGCAGGCCGCCTGTACCGACGTACTGATTCCTTGCAGGGGATAACAGGATGATATCAAGGTAGAGATAGCGCCCATATCCCTTTGCGTGAGAAGCTCGGGCTTTTTGCGGCACAGGGCGTAATACTTATTCATTTTAAACTGATCACCGTCAAACAGTTCGCGCAGATCGATGACGCGATCCTCCATCACTGGAAAGTTCGAACAGCCAACGCAAACGCCGGCACGCCAGGGATCAAAGTCGTGATCGTATAAACCCGCATCGTTCCAGGCTTGTTCCAGCGCCCAAAGACCAAACCGGCCCGCGCGGGTTTGTTGGCTCGGGGGTGCATCAGCCGGTAAGGGCGGCAACTGATTCACATCAATTTCGCTGCCGATGCGCACCGGAAAATCACGGCTGTCGAATTGCTGAATTTGCGTCACGCCGGAACGTCCATCAACGATGCCCTGCCAGATGGATTCAACCGTTGATCCGAGCGACGTAATAGCGCCCATGCCCGTGATAACAACACGGCGCGGGTTTGATGTCACCGGCATTGTTGATATTTCCTGTTACTCAACGCACACATGTGAAACCTGCAATAGACAAACGGCGCGAAGCTATTGCAGATCGATGATGTCTTGCAGCAGCACTTCATCGCCGCTGGGCATGGGAATGGTTGCCTCGCATTGTTCGCAGATCCATTCTGGATGCACTTTAGAGGCGATAATGGTTGACGCACCACAACCGGGACACTCGGCCGGCGGGTTCTGTTTAACCTCGAGCAACCGCATGACGATTCGAACAAAGCTGGCCAGGCTGACCATGTTGGCCACGTCGGTGGCCTTTAATCCGGGTTGAAAGCGCGATGGATCCACTTCGGTCATGCCTTTGCGCAGAAGTTCAAGCCCCAGGTCGGTAACGATACCGTCTTTCACCAGGGTATCCTCACCAAAATGTTCGGAAGCACGTTCCAGCAAATCGAGGCGCGGCAGTTGCAAACCATAATGACGTTCCAGGTTAAAGGCAATGTCGAGAAGATCCAGTGATTCCGCACCCAGATCCTGAAACAGGGAACTGGACAGGCTGACCTCTTTGGGATCCAGGTCCAACGCCCGCGCAACGGTGTCTATGACCACTTGCTCCACTTCCTGTTGTGTCGTGTTGTTATCAACCAATGCTTGAGTTTCCATAGGAGATCTCCCCGTTTATTTCCTGCCGCCGTTAAAGCCCCAGCCCCCCGGTGACCTGCAGGATGTGCCCTGTGACATAGCTTGCATCGCTCGAGGCAAGGAAACGAACGGCGCGCGCCACTTCTTCGGGTTCGCCGAAACGCCCGAAAGGAATTTCCGCAAGGATGTCCTGCTCAGCCAGGTTGCGGATTCGTTTGGTCATGTCCGTCGTAATCACACCAGGTGCTACGGCGTTAACCCGGATTTTTTTTGGCGCCAGCTCCACCGCCAGCGACCGGGTTAACGTACTTAATCCTCCTTTCGCAGCGGCGTAATTGCTTTGCCCGCGCCCGGCCCGGTCCGCGGCGACGGACGACATATTGATGATAGATCCCTTTTTACGGGACATCATGTGGGGCACGGCCTCCCGGATGCACAAAAACGCGCCTCGCAAGTTGGTTGCCATGACCGTTTCCCATTCCTCGAGACGCATCGCAGCAATTAACTGATCTTTCACGATCCCTGCATTGCAGACTAAAACATCGATGCGCTCAAAGTTCCCGATAACAAATGCAATGAGTTTACGAACATCCTGCTCATTGGTAACGTCGGCCTGGAACGCGTAAGCCTTGCCACCCATCTCGGCAATTTCGGCGACGACCTGCTCCGCGCCGCCGTTATTTTCACGATAGCCAACGATTACCATGGCGCCTTCCCGTGCCAACTCCAGCGCGGTGGCACGCCCGATGCCGCGTGATGCGCCGGTAATAACCGCGACTTCCCCCTCAAGCAAATTCACGGGACATACACTCCTTTACGACACCAATGAATAACCGCCGTCCGCAATAATGGTTTGTCCTCGAATCCAGTCAGCATCCGGGGAACACAACAGGGCAACAACACCGGCCAGGTCTTCCGGTTGCGCAACCTTGCCGGCCGGTGTGCGCGAGGCCACGTGTTCTGACACTGCCGGATAGTCCGGCAACAAACGCGTACTGGGACTATCCACGAAACCGCCACACACCACGTTCACGTTAATACCCCGGGGAGCAAGTTCAACCGCGAGATAACGGGCCAATGCCTCGATGGCCGCCTTGGCTGTGCCAAGGGCAGCGTATTGAGGAATAAAGTAACGTGAGCCCAGGCTGCTAATGCCGATAATCCGGGCACCGGCGTGGTCGGGCATTATTTCAGCCGCCATTTGCGAACCTAACAGGAACGCTTTTGCATTGATATCCATGACACGCTGCCAGCTGCGCGCGTCGAGTTCCATGGCCGAACGAAACGCCGTGCGCGCGGCATTACTCACGAATACGTCCAGGCGTCCAAAGCATGCCTTAATCTCATCGAAAGTCTCTCTTAGCAGCTCTTGGCGCCCCACCTCGGTCCGCAGCAGCGAGGCGGAAACGCCCAGCGCGCCGATATCTGCAACCGTCTGGCGCGCCGCGGCGTAGTCACTGCAATAGGTAATGATGATGTGTTCCGGCTTGTCACGGGCAAGGCGCAATGCCACGGCACGGCCGATGCCACGCGATCCGCCAGTAACGAGCACAATTTGATTATTCAATACCTCTGGCATGCGCATCCTCAAGACAATAACAAGCGTAAGGATGGAACCGGTTGCACAAGGTGAGCGTGCAACAACACCGGTAATCACTTTCAGTTACTTTCAGTTACTTTCAATCACTCTTCCAAGTGCACACCCGACCTGCGATTAGACAACAACGTTACAACACCACAACACCACAACACCACAACACCACAACACCACAACACCACAACACCACAACACCACAACACCACAACACCAACAGGCACTAATAAATTTACCGCATATGAGGTGTGACCCGTTGAGCCTCTATTTCTAACAGGTTTTAATAGCCTGTCAAGCGTTTACTAATCCTTACTTGATCTACTCTGTCGTCGCTAATCGTAATTTGTTTCCAATCCGCCAAACGGCCATTAAACAACTTGGCGGACCATGTAAAGACAATACCAAACATTAACAGCGACTTTGGTGGATACCCAAGCGTAATTTCTGAGCGCCGTGGCATAATCCTGACAAATTCTGCACTACTGTAATCTCCGCCACGGATAGCGACTGACCATCCTGCTGTTGAGGTTGTTAATTATGCAGTCACGCAATCACACCGGCATCAATCCGTATTATTTGCACCATCAATGATCATAATCAGATGGGCGACGCATCGGTTACCTCCTCGGGGGACCACGGTGAGCCAAGGCGCCTGAATTCACGCTTTGCGTAAGTTTTAAGCGCAACCGGATCACCATGATAGGCCCTACCAGTGGGATCAAATGCCAACACCAACCGGACATTGGCACAACGTTTTTCGTCACGCCACACGCTGGCACTGAACATGGCAGACTCCGGCCTGATTTCTTCCATCACCACTCGTACTTCAACTTTCGTATCCGGCGGAACAAAAGCCCGAAACTTGGCTTCCTGAACCATGGTCAGCACTGGAAAAATCCATACGCCGCGTTGTTCCCATGCCGTCGCAATGATCAATTTGCCGCAAAGATGCGCACACATTTCCACCAGCAGCACGCCGGGGGTCACGGGAAAAGTGGGAAAATGGTCAGCATATAACTCCGGTGGATAATCAGTGGTCGCGAAACCTTTTGCTGACTCACCGGGGATAAGTTCCAAAATGCTATCTAATAACTGCCAACGCATGATGACGTCCAGTGTGTGAAATATACATGCTGCTGATTTATACGCCTCACAATCATCAACCCATATGCAATAGTCAATGTTTGAACTCTATGGGTGCTTAAACATTACTCAATCATTGGAAATATGACAATGATGGTAAGTGTTTTAACAAGACGTTGAATCCCTCGGGCAAACGATGCATGATAATAAGATACAAGCCGTACCGGGATACTCTCTCTAACAAACCATGGACAATATAAGACAGCGGCTCTTACGGTTCAAGTAATCGGTTCAAGTAAATAACACAGGTGTTTATTCCGTTACGAATAAAAACACGAATGATCAAGCCGCATACAACTGTCAAATCCATGGTACGAATTCATCTCAGGGGATCATTAAATGACGCTACGCACTAGGGAAGTCGTAGAGCTGTTGTATATGTACCAGGGAATAATTGGTATCCGGCCAATCAAAGAAGGCAACCTGGAGTTTCTCCACCTTATCATTGAAACTTCCAAACAGCTGGCTAAAACCCTTGCCAACGCGCCGCACTGTACTTTACTGTCGCGCACCGAAGTGGCGCAACTTATCCAGCTACTGGAACAACAAGATGACAGTAACGCTAATGTTATCGCTTCGCGCGTACTCAGCCTGGTTGCCACCATCAGGCGGCAATATGAATCGTCCGCACTTTCTCCGGAACTCTATGTCAATACCGAACTCCCGGCACTCCCTCGTCAGTACGATACCATTACCGTTCTTTTTGGACCCACAATGGGACTGGGCGATCAGATAACTTTTTATCAACTTCTTTACCGCGTTACACGCCAATACCCCCGGGCTGCTTTAAAAATCTTTACCTTGTATCCGAGTCTGTGGCCAAGGCTTTTACCCGGCGCGCAGGAGTCCCACTATCGCGCGCAACCACTCAAGCCGTTTCTGGAACTGGCGAATGACGGTAACGGCCGCAGGGAACTTGTCATTGCGGCGGACTTTGAACGGTTTGATTTACATCGCAAGATCATTCCTCACAAGCCCAACCGCGACATACTGGACATCGCACTGGGTCGGCGCAGCGCCTGGCTCAACCGAGGTGATTCACCCTGGATTTATTGTGAAATCTATCCCCGCGCGTCCATCCCCAATAATTATTCACTGGCAGCAACGATTGGTGACCGAATACTCAATCATAAAACGGGCCAGTCATTATGGAATCCACTTGCCATTGAGCAGCCCTCACCCCGAAACCCGCTGCGAATACTTATCAACCCCTTCACGTCGAAACGCCTGCACTTTGAACCACGTGACTGGGCCCGCCTGATGCAGCGAGTGCGGGCCATGATACCACGCCGCATAGGTTTGGAACTTGTGCTCTATCCCGGCCTGGACGATGTCACTCGCCGGTACGCAAGTACCGTTTGCCAATATGTACGCAACAGTAACAAACCCATACCCGCCCGCCTGCTCGACGACAACAAGGAATCCTTGACGCCACTGACGGCGCTGACTGAATTGACGAACGAACTGAAAAACATTGATTTATGCGTTACCATGGATACGTTCACCGCCCACCTTGTGCCTTTATTTAAAATCCCCACGGTTACATTTGTTTACGCCGAGAACCGCGCGTTTTGGGTGCCCGGGCGATGGAGCTTTCACTGCTTTTTAAACTCCGCCAATGGAACTGCTGCCGCCTTGATTGCCAACATTATCGCCGTCATTTCAGCCCCCCCGAAGCTGGCGCGGCCTTTACGAGAGGCAATAGGCGAACTCACCCGGGCCACGACACAGTTAATCGACGAAGTACTCACACCTTTACGATTAACCAATCTTGCCTTTGCCCTGGCACAGGTCATTCAGCGTATTGAAACCGGTTTTCCGTATCTCAACCAGGCCAAGGAGTGGTTGATGCTCTGGTCGCGGCTCGCCCTGGCAGTGGACCAGGAGTCGGTAGACGAAACTTCTATTCGGCCTTACCTTTCGCGCTGGATAGACAGTGAAACCTATAAACTGCTAGCGCTCGATCTACCCCGTTGAGGACGATACGAATGCGGGGCTTGGAAATCTGGCCGGGCGGAGCAACCAAAAAACAGTTGCGATCATTCTTTAGCATTAATAAAAGTGAAACAGTGCTTGACGCCGGTTGTGGATCGTTCCCCTTTCCACTGGCCACCCATCTTTGCGACATTTCGGGCCCGGAGACACTGGGCTCAGTCGCTGTAAACAGGCCGCAAGCCCGGCCGTTCTATCGATGTTCCGTGGAGTCAATGCCCTTTAAAGACAAGCAATTCGATTTTGTTTATTGCACCCATGTATTGGAACACGTCGAGGATCCCGCCAGGGCATGCCGCGAACTCATGCGCATCAGCAAACGGGGTTACATCGAATGCCCTTCTTCGTGGCATGAATATGTGTTCCATTCGCCGGATCATAAATGGCTGGTCGACCTTGAACGCGGCAGTTTGATCTTCCGTGAGGTCTTGGATGAAGAAGAAGTGGATATCCTGGGAATCCAGCACGCCTTGATAGACTACATACAAGACGAAGATTTCAACATCTATTGGAAGTCCCGGGCGGTCAGGCGCATACGCAACATCGAATTCTACTGGGAAGGCAGTTTTGATGTTTTTGTATTACCCAAAAAGGAGCGCAAAAACGCCGGTGCCTGCCGATGGTTCTATGCCAAACCCGGCTTGTCAGGAAAACGGCAACAATGGGTTGCACCGCTGGGGCTTGCAACGCTCAGGTCCAATGAGCACCGGCCGGATCATATGCCTGATTGCACCACGTTGGTGGAATTACTGCGATGGCGCGCGCAACAGCAACCAAAACAGATCGCCTATACTTTTTTAAATGCAGGCGACTACCAGGGAATGAGTATAACTTACCTGGAACTGGATCAAAGGGCACGTGATATCGCCCGGCGCCTGCAGGCCCTGGGAGCCATCGACGAACGGGTACTATTGTTGTTTCCCGCGGGACTCGACTTCATTGTGGCATTTTTCGGCTGTCTGTATGCAAGGGCGATCGCCGTTCCGGCCTATCCGCACGCATCGCGGCACAATTTATTTCGCATCAGCGCGATACTCCAGGATGCGCGCCCCAAGGTCGCCTTGAGCGATGCGAACACCGCCGCGCAACTGGCATCGTCGCCGGTGTTCACCGGCGCGGACCGTCCGCCGCAATGGCTGGTGTTAGAGCCGGACCTGCCTGAGGACAATAACGGCTCGGCACCGCCAGTAAGCTCTGACACCCTGGCATTGATCCAATATACTTCCGGTTCGACGCGCTCCCCCAAAGGAGTGTGTCTTACCCACGGTAACCTGCTTGACAATCAACGTCTGATTAAACATGCTTTTAGTCTCTCTGAAAACGACCGGTTTGCTGGATGGCTGCCGGTTTATCACGACATGGGATTGATCGGCAATATCCTCCAGCCCCTTTATCTGGGCGTGCCTTGCACCTTGATGTCACCCATGGATTTTATGCAACATCCCGTTCGCTGGCTGCAGGCAATTACACGTGAACAGGCTACCATTAGCGGTGGCCCCAACTTTGCCTTTGAGCACTGTGTGCAAAAAATCACGGCGGATGAGTGCAGGCACCTCGATCTTGGCAGTTGGCGTGTGGCGTTTAACGGTTCGGAACCGGTACGCGCCCGCACCATGCAGCGCTTTGTGGCACGCTTCCGGGAATATGGATTCCGCCCGGAGTCCTTTTATCCGTGCTACGGCCTGGCAGAAGCCAGCCTCATTGTCTCCGGCCATCGAAACCGTCCCGTGGCGCGCACCTTGACCGTTAATCGCGATGCTTACCAGCAAGGCAATATCGTCGCCACCTCAGTAGCGGCTCCGGAAACCCTGACACTGGTCAGTTGTGGCCGGCCTTCTCCCGGAGCGCGTATCGCAATTGTTGATCCCGGCAGCACAACCCGTTGCCCTGAAAACCGGGTCGGTGAAATCTGGGTAGCTGGAGAAAGCGTGGCCCGGGGATATTGGAACCGGTCCGGGGAAAGCAATTTTACCTTCGGCGCGTATATGGCTGACAACCGCGACAGCTCCTATCTTCGCACCGGCGATCTTGGGTTCATACACGATGGCGAATTGTATGTCAGTGGCCGTTGGGACGACCGGATCATTCTGCGCGGCCGCATCATCTACCCCCAGGACATCGAGTACACCATTGAACACAGTCAGCAAATGGTGCACTCCGGCACCAGCGCCGTATTTTCCGTTGATGACAACGATACCGAGCGTATCGTGGCCATCTGTGAAATTCCACGGGCAACGGGCACCGATTACCAACAGGTAATCCACGCTATTCGCCAGGCTGTCTCCGAAGACCACGAAGTGCAGCTTCATGCCGTGGTCCTGATTCGGGCACACACTCTGCCGCGCACAACCAGCGGCAAGGTACGCCGACGGGCTTGCCGGGATGCATTTCTAAATGGCAATCTTGCCGTAATAGATCAATTTCGCGATACCAGTAAACCTGCGCCTGCCAATGACGGGCAATTGGATCAAGCGGACATCTCAACGTGGCTGGTGGACGAAGTGGCACGGCGTAGCGGAATAGCAGCGGCCACCGTCGATGTAAACCGCCCGCTTGCTGATTTCGGTTTGGACTCACTGGCGATGGTGGAGATCATGGACATACTCGAAGCCCGGTTCGCGTCATCGCTGTCCGCGGTAGATTTGTTTCGTTGCAAGAGTATTGATGATCTGATATCAACCACCAGACAGGCGCTCACCACAAGTAATGATCACGAAACAAATGAATACGTCCCTGGAAATGATACCTTTTTCGAAGACCAGGCCTCACCAATCTGGCTCGGGGTTATACGCCAGATCGTGCGATTGATGTTTTACCGGCACTTTCGGTCTGTCTGGGTTGACAGGGC
Organism: Gammaproteobacteria bacterium; assembly: GCA_050116575.1. Taxonomy (GTDB): domain Bacteria; phylum Pseudomonadota; class Gammaproteobacteria; order SZUA-152; family SZUA-152; genus JAKEGK01. The sequence goes on from JASFOJ010000038.1 coordinate 17,109, forward strand.
TTATGCCCCTCCGCGCGACGCCCGCACCGTTTACTTCCTGAATCATTCTTCGTGGTGGGACAATTGCAGCCCGCTACTACTCAATGAGTTTGTGTTTCACCAGCACGCGCGCTTTTTGACATCGCACACCATGATGTCGCACCGGCGCTGGCTGCGCTACGTACTACAAAAAGCGGGCTGCTTCTCCATTTACCGCCGCGACCCGCAGCGAGCCGTGGTGTCGCTGCAACACGCCCGCCGGATCCTGCACCAACCCAACGCTGCACTATATATGTACCCGCAGGGCAAGATGGTGACCGAGGACAAGGATATTCAGTTCAAACAGGGTATCGGATGGTTAAGCAGCCAGTTGCCTGTGGTCGACTTCGTACCAGTTGCGTGTTACTTCCATACTTTGCATTCAGCCAAACCCATGCTGTTTTTTCGCGTTGGTAACCCCGTGCACGTTGATACAGGATTGTCCACCACGCAACGTGCCCAACATATGGCTGCTATCATGCAAACCCTGTTGCGCACCCTGCGCCAGGATGCCACGCAAGATCTGCAATCCATCAAATACGGCTTTCGCAGGTTGGTTTAGCCCATGCACGAGATACACGCCAACACACTGCTGCGCCGCCGCGTTCCACGGACACTTTTTGTGAGCTACGACTGCAGTGCCGGCCTGGGATCAGGTCCGACCATGATCGGTGTACTCAAGCGTGGTCTGCGCCTTATCGATTGTATGCCCCCTAACCTGCTGGTACCCCATTGGCTGCATTGGGGTCAACTGGAAATCGATGACCCATTGATACAGCGTATGGCGCGGGAGATTCCTCCTTTAACCGTTCCATGGCAACCCGGTCCACGGCGCAATGGTGTTATACCTTATATCCTTGGCATTATATGTGAGCGCGCCACCCGGCGCGCCGGACAAATCAAATACCTGCGCCGTCTCTTCGATCGCCTGCAGCCCGACCTTATCGTACTGGGAGAAGCGCCCCTGGCCGGCTTGCTTAACCTGGCGCACGAGGCGGCACTGGACCTGTCGATACCGCAACTGGTCATTGACAACTATTACAATGAGTCGCAACCGCAGCGCTTTACCCATGAATGGCCGGCAGTGAACCAATGGCTACTCGTCGGATTGTCACGGCAAGGCCAATATGGGCGTATCGGCAAGCAAACAGTCCTGATCCCGCCTTTACTGACCAAATCAATCTCGCCGTCGACGCGCCGCGTTGACCTGACAATATTGGGTTATGATTCGAAGGTTACGGAATTGGGCATTGCACTGCTCACTGCCCTGCCCGCGGGCACAACCGCGCACTTGATCCACCGTGATCTCAGCACAGAGCAGATCGATGCATTGCGCCTGCGCATCGGTGTACGCCGGCTCAGCACCCAAACGATGCCCGAGGATCTTCAGTTGCGCGATTGTCTGCGCGGCTCCCGTGTCGTGGTTTGCAAGAACGGATTCCAGCAAATGGTTGAATCATTGGCGGTGGGTACGCCGGTGGCAACTTACGAAGCCGGTGGCGGCGTACCGCAGCACTTACTGAACAAACAATTTCAGCCATTTGTCACATACAGCACACCGCAATGTGCATCGGATCCCTGTTTGATATCCAGGGTCAAACAATGGATTGACGACACACCAACCATGCCCTGGACAGGCTCCTATGAGGACATCGATGACCCCCTGCGGCTAAGTGCACAGCTGTTTCTTGAGGCCATACAAACCTGCATCGACAAGCAAACACAATCAACAACAAAAAGGATGGCGTGACAGTGATCGAGCAACAGGCCCGGCCCTTGCGAGTTTTGTTTATAACCTACGCCATGTATGGCGCGCCATGGCTCGGACCCGCAATGATCGGCGTACTTAAGCGCTGCCTGCGCCTAATCGCCCTGTTGCCCGCGCAAACGGCGGAAGCCCACTGGATTCACTCGGGCGCTGTACCTCAAAGCGATCCTTTGGTCGCACAACTGACGCCCAGCCTTCATCGCCACCACTTGCGTTGCCAGCAGACCCTGTCTCGCTGGTCAAGCCCGCGCAATACGAAACGGGGAAGTATTATGGCGAAGCTGCAAGACAATCATTGGTTGTACTCGACGTGTCTGACCATTGCTGAACAAGGTGTTCCGCTGCTGTTCATGACGCAGGAACTGCGCCGGCTCTATAAAAAACTAAAACCGGATGTACTGGTGCTTGGTGAATGCCCGTTATCCGGACTACTGCAAAAAGCCTCATTAATCGCTCATGAACAGGGAATTCCACAGGTTTGTATTGATGATTATCTTGGCCCGGCGCAACCGGACCAATACCAGCGTGATGCACCATGGGTCGACCAATGGTTCTTAACCGGCCTACCCCTGGAAACATCCTGGGGGCGCATATCGGATCACGTGGTGGTTGCCCCGCCGCTGCTTCCGGCAGCCGGTGCAAAGGAAGACAACGACAACCCGGTCGATGTGCTTATACTTGGGTACGATCCACGCATTGCCCGCCTGGGGTTACAGGTTCTGGCGAGACTTCCCGCAGGAACAACCGCCCGACTGATACACGCCGGCCTCCCCGCCGAACAACAGAAAAAATTGCAGCAACTTACTCGTAACCACACCGTGCAATGGGTGTCGCTGCCGGACGAAATACGCCTGCGCAGTCTGTTACGCAGCGCGAGACTGGTTGTCTGCAAAAGCGGTTTCCAACAGATTGTCGAAGCATTAGCGGTGGGAACACCGGTACTGGCCTGCGAGGCACGCGGGGCTGTACCGGAACTTTTTCTGGCGGACATGTTGCGGCCTTTTGTTCGCTATGTACCCGAACAAACTGACAATTGGACGGATCTGCTTTCCAATGCCCGCCGCTGGCTGACACAACGTCCCGCGATGCCCTGGGTAAAAATGTTCGAAGCGATCACGGACCCAACACAATATGCCTCGACACTTTTTAACGCGGCGCTGACCGACTGCGCCGGCTATAACTTACAACCACGAGTGCAGACATTATGACAAGCTTTTTGGTGACAGGCGCCATGGGCTTCATCGGTTCTCACTGGTCAGAGCGCCTGGTCAAACAGGGTCATCGCGTTTACGGCATTGACCTGGCAGTGAAAGTCCCGGAATTGCTCGACTACGATAATTTCCACTTTGTCGAAGGCAGCATTACGGACTTTGACCTGATGCAAACCCTTATCGACAAAACCGACTGTGTCTGCCACTTTGCCGGCGTTGCCGAACCCCTAAGTTACGTTAAAAGTCCCCGCCGCGTGGTAGGGATCACCGCCCTTGCCGGATTAAGGCTGGTGGATATGGTCAGGCGCAGAAACAAACTGTTTTTCTATTCCTCAACGTCTGAAGTGTATGGCAAAAACCTCCGTATGCCATTGCACGAAGATCACGATCGCGTATTAGGCACGGTCAACATCAATCGCTGGTGTTATTCCACCAGCAAGGCCGTGGTGGAACACTATCTCATTGGTTGTGCCGCGGAAGGCGAACTGGATTTTATCACCGTACGCCTGTTTAACGTGTACGGACACCGGCTAACCGGCCGGGTGTTTTCCAATTTTTATCAGGCGGCGAAACATGGAAAAGACCTCATCATCCTAGGCGACGGCCGGCAAACCCGTTGCTTTACGTATATCGACGACGTGCTGGATGCATTTGGCAGTTTAGTGGCTGATCCGGCTTGCCGTAACGAAATCTATAATGTCGGGAACAATACGGAAACATCCATCCACAACCTGGCAGCAACGATTACACACGAGCTGGACAGCTCCAGCAACATCGTGTTTCGCGATCCTCGCGACTACTACGGTGCCAGTTACGAGGATATCCTCCAACGCGTACCGGACGTCTCCAAAATAAAACAGGCGACGGGTTGGGAAGCCACGACTTCACTCAAAGAAGGCATATGCAAACTGATCCAAACGGATCCCGACGGCTATCGCCGCACCTTCGGCACAATACCGGATATGCTTAATCATGAATAACGCAGCTGACATTCCATGACTGAGCCTTTTATACCACGGCAACCGGGCATACTCTCGCGGCAGGCGTACTTTGAGACGCCGGTCAATTGGGTGGTACCCACGATGCCGCCCCTTGAAGACATCGCCGATGACCTGAACGGTGCCCTGGAGCGCGGACAACTCAGTAATGGCGGCCCTAATGTACGCCAGTTCGAACACATGCTTGAACAGTACCTGGGTACGCACTGCGTCTGTGTGTCAAGCGGCACAGCCGGCCTGTATCTCGTTTCCTTGTGTGTTAACAACACCGCCACCTTTTTGTTGCCCGCTTATACTTTTGCTGCCACGGCGTTGGCGTTTGCCATGGATCGCAGGCAACTTATCATTGGCGACATTGCCAGAGAAAGCCTGACTCTATCGATCGACCCATCTCTCAATGTACAATTGACGGAGGTCGACACGATCGTGCCGGTCAACGTATACGGGAATCCGCCGGATATAGAGCATATCGAGCGTGTCGCCACTGCCCATGGACAAGCAGTGGTTTACGACTCCGCGCACGGACTGGGCAGCACCTACGGCAGGCGTAAAGTCGGTACGTTCGGACTGGCCGAGGTATTCAGCCTTCACGCCACCAAAATACTGGGCTGCGGGGAAGGTGGTTTCGTGTCAACCACTGACGCGGCGCTGGCACGCGAGATTCGGGCTCGCCGAAATTTCGGATTTGCCGGCAATACCAGCGTATTGTTCGGCTGCAATGCCAAGATGCAGGAATTTTCCGCAATCCTGGGGCGTTGGGCCTTGCCCCGCCTGGAGCAATGGATTACGCAGCGTAACGAACTGGCAATCACCTATCGTAACACCCTGAAAGACCTGCCCGGCATACGCTTTCAACACATCGCCGATGGACATTATTCTAACAATGTTAATTTCCCGATATTCATTGACGAGGACTTCGGCCTCACGCGCGACGAACTCATCCAGGCTTTGGCAGCCGACAACATCATCGCACGCGCTTACTTTTGCCCGGACTTAACCGGCCACGCCAGCCTGTCCCAACGCATCAAATTACTGGCAGGCAAGCCCGCACCAAATGCATCGGAGGCAAGCCAAAAAGTTGTTTGCCTGCCGATATACTCTCATCAAACCAAGGCGGAGGTCGGCCGTATCTGTGATTGTATATACAATATTCATCATTATCGTAAAGACATTAAACACATGATCAGCAGCGGCAAAACAGGCCTTAAAGCAGAGAATTATAGCCAGCCGGCCGCGTCGCCACTAAATGAAGGCGGATGAAGCCGGACTACCGGCGATTGACTTAACAAGGAATCAAAAAGATAAGCCGACGAACATGTTATAACAATCGGCGATCCTGCAGAATAAATGTTCAACACATGATTATCAGTACGAATGTTTTTAGTACATAAGTTACCAGTATAAGGGAGGCTCCATCGTGGAACGTGATTTAAACGGGTTCATGAGCTATTTTCATACCAACAGCGCGCAGTGCGAATGGCTCTGGGACAAGGTCGTCGATTTTTATGCCGGCACCAAACTCACACCGCACGAGGACGATGATATTAAAATTTTTCTGCGCGTTCTCTACCTGGCGACAACCTATTTCGAACCAAAGCTTATTGCGCAAACCGGAACATTTGTCGGCACCAGTAGCATCGCCATGGCATTGGCACTGCACGAAACCACTGGTGGGCGCTTGTATACCATAGACCCGGAACCGCCGGAATACTTTGGCGCTGCCGAACCCGTCGCCATCGCCAGGTCTGCTGTACAGGCCGCGGGACTGGACAATTACATTCAATTTATCGAAGGCTATTCGACACTGCCCCTGGATGATGAACGCATTGAACTGGTGGAAGCCCCGCACTGGCAACTACAGAAACTGGCGCGTGACACGGGCTACGATGTCCTGGTGGTAGACGGCGATCATACGTTTTTAGGATGTTTTTTGGACTTGATGTGTGGAAGCGAGGGACTGAAAGAAGACGGACCGGGAATCGTCATTATTCATGACTACCTGGGCATTCCCGAGGTTAAACAGGCAACAACCAAGTGGCGCCGCTATTTTCCCGGCATGCAAATGAAAGTGTTGCCATCACCCTGCGGGATTGCACTGATCCAGCTCTAAAGGCCCTTATCCAAACAACAACAAGGAGAATGGAATGAACAATGACAATGACAATGCGAAAGAGTCGTTGGCGGCGTTAACCCGAACCGCAATGCACATTAAAACAGCCGTCGAATCCCAGGACAGTTCATTATTCAAACGACTTTTTTCGGCACAGGCTCAAATTAATATAAAGGGCCGATTCTATTCACAGAATACGTTTTTCGAGCTGGTTGACAGTTTTATTGAAAAGACAGAGCGGCCTTCGATGGCGTTTTACCGTATCGAGGAGATCAATTTCCAGAACCCTGAGGCGTTCGCGACATACGCCATTTCCCTGTCATGGGTTGACGCCGAAGCCTGGGAAGAACGCTCCATGACAGGTCTATTAAGCTTGACGTTAAACAAGAAAAAGGAACGGCTGTTATTCAACAAAAAAGCGAACTGGTTGATTGAAGGATTCAGTTTGACGGAAATACCTGTAACAAAAGAGGAAAAATCCGAAACCGGCCTAAGCCCCGGGGAATTATCCTCAACAACGTTCGATCTTGCGCAGCAGGGTTCGGAAACCAGTGAAGATTTTTATAATTTCCTGGTTTAATTCCTCGCTCAACACGGCTATAAAGCGGGTTTCAAGCATCGGCATTATGACCGCCATGCCGAGGCATTTGACCAGCGCCAACATTGGATGTTGCCGTTGGATAATGCAGGCGCAGCAACCGCACCCACATAACCGGCACCAGGAATGAGGGAATGCAATGACCAGGAAGCCAAGATACTGGAAGTATCTTTAACCCACCTTAATGTCGCCGGTCCCTCCGGCGCCACCGACACGCTGAATTCATGTAACATACTTTTCAGCCCAACGCCACTTGCCTTGAGACAGGCTTCTTTGCGTGTCCAGCAACTAAAAAAGGCTCGCGCCAATGAGTGGTCAGCATATTGACTTAATGCCCGTATTTCGAGCGGTGAGAAATACCGCTTGGCCAGGCGCCGAAACGCCAGGTCATACCGAACACTCTCGACATCGACACCCACTTCTCCGCTTTGAGTCAGCGCAATCAACGCCAGCTCCCTGGAATGCGATACATTAAAATACAACTTTGCATCACCGCACCACGTCTCAAGGGCGGGTTTACCATAAGGACCGTAAACAAACCGCAGCCCGGACGGTTCCGTACCCTGATAACGGGCCAGGATATCCCGCAATACGTAACGTGCCGCAACAAACCGCCGTTGCGCCCCGGGATTAACCAGGCGATCGGCCCGTTCTTTTTCATCCGGTGAAAGAACACCCATACATTCATCGATACACAAGTCGTTACGCCACAGATCGGCACACCACACGTGCAGCTCATTTGTTGACAATGTCAGTTGTCGTGGAGGTTCACCCCAAACGGTAGTGGCAGGAGCTTGTGTCTCAATATCATTCAATGTCAGCGCATCCACTATATAGCAATATGTTATGGCTTTGACATACCGGGAAACTACTATTTAGTGTAACACATCCACTTTCGATAAAGGCAAATGGCCAGGACGTATCTGAGCTAGGCCGCGAATGTTGCGTTATAATATGTTGACCAACTGATTCTTGACGCCTGAAACAAGACCTCTATGCTGGCAATTGGCCATTATTGGCCGGATATTATGGAATCATTGCTCGATTTAACAACATAATTACGAAACAAAATTATCTCTATGGTTTCCAATTGACCGCTAACGATCCGCATGTACTCGTTTATAACGTGATTCACAGAACATGATCAGCCAGACTGACGTAGAAAAACTATTGAGGCATAACCACTCTGAGTTGGATTTGGACAGCCTGGTTTTGATTAAGCAAGACATCTTCGGCGCCACCTACCTTGTCAACACCACCCACTATTTCAAATTCGCAAGCTGTGATATGGAGTCGCAGTCCATTCAAACCATGGCTAACTTACTGCCGAAATTGAGCCAACATGTCGACGTAACATTGCCGCGGGTTGACTATTCCGGCGTGCTGCCCGGCACTCATTTTCACTATATGGGCGTCACGTCAATTCCGGGCGAACCCGTTACCCGCGAATACTTCGACTCACTTGGTCAAATCCAACAGAAAAAACTCCTTCAATCCATAGCGACTTTCCTGGAACAATGCCATAGCTTTGACCCTGCTGCCGCCATCGCTTGCGGCGTGGAATTTACCCGACGAAACTGGTCCGCAAGCCGCTTTCTGGCCAGGCACTCGTCAGCGTATAACAAAGAGTTGAACAGCTTGCTATCCAGCGCTGAGAACCAGCCAATAATCACAGCACAGCAAACTGACCATTCGGACAAATCAGCGGCGGATATACCCACAATCAACAGCGTCCCCCAGCTACTGCAATTCAAATTAGCGTTATTGCACAACGATTTTCGTGATGACCACGTTTATATCGACCGGCGAACCGGAAACGTTACCGGCATTATCGACTTTGGCAACGTGGCGCTGGGAGACCCTTTTGACGATTTCGTCTTACTGTTATTGCGCATGGGCGAGGATTTTGTGGAACAACTTTTAGCTTTCTACCACACCAAAGAGCCAGCCGTCCTCCGCGCACAGCTTAAACACCGCGACCAGTTGTTTGGCTGACACTCAAACCGCGCGGGTTTTCGCTTCTCAACCTACACACGCCGTGTTATCGTAATTTTGCATTACCACACAACCGCACTTAACACGCACCATCGCACTTAATCAAAACTATAATTACGCTGGCGAAATTCTAAAATATACTTTCAGGTAACTGCGGTCTCGCTTTTCCTTATTGACCGTAGTTTGCCAATTGGTACGCGAGGTTACGGCTTGTTGATGACTGCGCTTTTGCGCCTTTGCTGTGGCCTATGAATAATCATTCCTAACAATCCCAATCCACACAGTAGCCACGTGGCAGGTTCGGGTACGGCCGCAGGCGCCGGTATCACATTGACAGAGCTATCCTGAAGGGTTGCCATCAGTGGATCGCCGTTCCCATCACCCAAAGCATTTAAACCAAGCGATATAGGACTGGTTCCCGCTGTATTGGAATCGAATGTCAACGTAGCCAATGTAAAGGCCGGTAATTGCAACGCATCCAGATCACTGATTGAATCCAACGATAATTCAAAAAGATTAACCGTACCGTATACACTTGCATCCACGCTCGTTATATCGCCCAGCCCCAGAACATCCAGTTGATCACTAAAGGCCACGCTGTCGAACGACAATACATCGGGATCAAAAAACACATCTATGTCATAGGTACTTACTGATGGCGCCAGCATATTACCGAGATCGGATATGGCAATGTCCACATTGACCGAATTTCCGGCTGTAACTTCCTGTGTCTGCGGAAGCACGCCGATGGTAATCGCCGATGCCGGGCCTTGGGCGATAAGCAATAATCCCCCGAATACAATCGCTGTCCACATTGGTGTACGCATCATAATCCTCCTTTTAACGGATTTATTTGTCTTATTCACTTATTCTGTCGCACATCGCGGCCGGGTGCACATCAGGAACAGTTTTCTCGCATCCAGCACGGTGATCAAGCCGTCGCCGTCCAGGTCGCAGGCCGTGCCACAAGCCGATTCATCAACCGGACTATTACGATCCTGCAACAGGATGTTGAGATCGTCGCGGTCCACGTCACCGTCGCCGTCAAAGTCTCCCGGCACAACTTCAGCGGGTGGTAGAAACGCGGCGAATCGCGTGAAGTGATTCACGTCGAACGTAATGGTATTGTTGAGCCAGTTAATGTGGATATTGGAAATACCGGAATCCGGATCGTCATCGTAAACCCATTGCTGATCCTGTACACGGAAAAAGCCAATTTTCAGGTCCGCCTCGAATTCCTCCTGTGTCATGCCGTCCGGTTTCTCGAATTGCAGGGTGACGGTTGCACTATGATTCACATCAATGGCGACGCCGTCCTGGTCGAAGGCGAAATCGTACACGGCACTGGCCGAGGTATTATTCGTCCCGTTTACTGCATCACCCGGATCGCCATAACGTTGCACAGTTAAGGTCACGGCGGTGGAATCCGTCCCCGTGAGCGCAAAAGGCGGTATATAGACCTGGGTATTGTCCTGCGTCCCCATAATCGTTGTTTCACCGCCGATTGCATTGTATAAATTGGTACTGGACGTATTCACCAGGTCTTGCTGCACTTCGAAACTGAATGTCGCCTCGCCGGGATCACTGGGTATTACCGGCACCGCACCCTCCACAATTTGAAGACTGACGAGTGATTCAGCAGGATCAGCTTCACAAGTAACGGTCCATTGCATTGGCGAATCTTGCACCCAGTTAAACACACTGCAACCTTGCGGCGTCTCGAGTCCCGTGGAACTGATGACGGGATTAGAAACCAATGCCTGATCCGACATGATCGTTACCGCCAGTGTGGTAACACCACCGCTTTCGCTGACCGTTGACCGACTGCTAAACAACGGTGGCGACGCTGAAATAACTATGGGGTCGACGATCGAAAAGGCTTCGTTGGGGCCCAACGTCAGCGATCCGGTAGGCGGGTAAACCGTAACGTCATAACCCGTAACATTGATTCCCAATACATAATCGCCGGGAGCCAAATCGGAAATGGTGAAATTGCCGCCGACGGTGGAGCCGGTTTTGTAGGTATCCAGCGCGGGGTTGTAAGCAACAACGGTGGCGCTATTAATTCCTGCACCATTGGTATCCTCCACCCGTCCAGTTATTGACCCGGTATTGGCAACCAACGTAATGTCGAACGTGGTATAGGGCGCGGTAACCTGCTGTGTCGCATTAAACGTTGCATAGCCGGGTTTGGAGACAACAACGTTATATTCCCCCGGTGCCAGCCCGCGAATCTCATATTGGCCCGTCGAATCGCTGACAGCATATTTACCATTTTCGGTAATTTCTATGCGCGCGCCGTTAAGGGGCGTGCCATTGACAGAGTCTGTAACCTCACCGCTTAATACGGCACCCACGCTAAGATTGATATCACGGGTTGTTGTGGTTCCGCTGGTCACCGTAACGCCTTCATAGGTTTGGGTGACAAACCCATCGGAAATGGCACGTACCGTGTAGGTACCCACTGGCAGGTTGTCTATTTTGTACTGAGGTGCGAACCTTAAAAAGGCAATCGCATCACCCAATGGAGAATTAGAGCTAGCCCCTTCCAAAGTCGCGGCAATCAACGTACGTTGCGGATTGAAGCGCTCTCCGGCTGGAAAGATAATATCACCGCTGATTGCGCCGGTTTCAATCGCCGCGGGAAAGACAAAATCCTCATTGGTTAACGTATCACCGGCCGATAGTATCCAGCTTTTGCTATCGTAAAACACCCCGGAGCCGCCATGTTCATTATCATAAAAAATCAGCAACGCGGCGTCGACGGCGCCCGGCAACAGCGGCATTGTGTAGTTACCGGCTGTTTCCGTAGGATCTATCTCGAAATAGTCGCCATACCCGTCGTCAACATCGGCAAACCCCCGAATTAGCTGATCAATATCCAGAACGTCCTGATCACGATAGCTGGCATCACCTGGAAAGGCAATCATGATGGATTCACACGTATTTTCGTCATCAGTTTCTATATAATTCGGTAACAAATTGCCCAGGCTGTCGCGGCGACAGCTAATTTCGGGAAAATTTATCACCGTCCCTGAAACCACCGCAACCTGTGAAATTTGCTGGACCACCAAATCCACATCCGTTAGTTCTCCGGAACTGACGACAACGTTATATTCCGCCGCCGGCGCCCAGCCGTCTTTTGAGGCGCGTACCGTATAAACGCCCGGCGGCAAAAAATCCATAGTATATTGACCAAACGCATCGGTATATATTTCATCTCCATAGGCCGAATAACCATTGTTGTCTAATCCTTCCACCTCGATTTCCGCCCCGACAATAGGCGTTCCGTTATTATCCGTTACCACCCCTTCGATAGTGCCCGCCACCGCCATCACCATATCCGGAGCCTGCACACAGTTTGAACCGGGCACGACGGTAAATGGCCCGACAAAATTTTCGCCACTGCCATAGCTTACGTTATTAAATATGACCGGCCTGTAGTGATCAATATACGCATAGGCGGCATTGGTTGCCGGTATATTAGTCAGCCTGTAAAAACCATTCGCATCGGTTAGCGTATCTGGATCGTCGAGAAACCCGATAACGGGATCAATTTCCACTTGTGGTACTCCTACCCCCTGGTCGTTCACGATACGACCTTCGATACAACCCCCTTCGGCCAGCGTAAAATCGGGACCGGATGTTCCACCCAACGCTGCTGAATAACGAATCGGTGCACGTTGGGCTTCAAATTGGGTGCCACCGACAAAGGCATTCATCACTTCGATTTCATAATACTCAAAGGATGTGGGCATTACCCAAAGCACGTATTGCCCATTCGCGTCAGTAAATGTGGTATGCCAATCGTCTCCATCCTCCGTCCATTGTCCGATGGCTACTACTCGTGCATTCTGAATAGGCATACCACCGTCGGTGGTAACCTGCCCTGTGATAAATCCTGCCTTGCGCAGCTCCAGATCCATATTTTGCGTCAGGGCATCGGCAAATACCTGCACATGATAGAGATCGGCCTGTACGTAATGAACGCCCAGTATATCTTGTACCCCAGTGTAAACGGAAACGTGGTATTGCCGTTCTGCCAGATTAGTAAACACGTAGTTACCCGACGAGTCCGTAAAAGTACTGTCAACATAAATCCATGAATTTTCGCCCGCCCAGTTTGGATCATCGCTGCGATAAAGCTGCACGAGAATATTGTTCAATGGTTCGCCTGAATCGTGATCGGTAATCTGGCCGGATAATGAACCGGCAAATACAACATTGAACGATGAAACACCAATCAACAGCAAAAGAATCTGGAACAGACACCCATGGAAACGCGTTTTCATGATCTAGTCTCCTATCAAATCCGGCAAACCGCCGTCGCGTCGCTACTTTTTGAAATGCTGATGATGAAATAAACAGCGTGATAATACGGTAGTCTATAATGATGCCGGCATTACTCCGTGTCACATCCTGTATTTATCGCCGGCTTCACTAACTGATCGATACGCACTTACTAACGTCATCTAATGAAAGCACACTATGCACAGTAATAAAATAGATCCAGCTCAACAAAATATTCATTTTTTCTCTTTCTTATATTTGTTCTAAAACTACGCACAATACATACAAGTTATTCTGAACCATAATTGTGCAATCCATTTAACTCGCTATGCCGCTGGTGAAAATCGATAACTATTGAATATTGCGCCAGATAATATAATCCATGCAGTTTTCCAATCACGATGCTTCGATAGAAATATCGACCCGCATGTTCCTCTATAAATAACCTTGCTGTTTTTAAATGAGGATCTTACATCTAGGAATTGGTTGATGGTTAACTATAGAAGTATGGACCGTTAATATGGAACCTTCCTAAAACTACTTCTTAACAATTCGTTCTATTCCCTGGCCGTTGGTTTTTTCCTACCCTTTAAGCAAAATAATTTGGTATTTTTTCTACCATCCTGTGAACGACATCCCGACAGTCGTTGTGACGCTTCTAATAATGTGGGATTTTATTGTTTACAAGAAAATAAAATTGTTAGGGGGGTCAAGAAAAACTGAACCTGTTTTCCATGACTCATTCTTTCCGTAACCGCCTTTTCCGTTTCAACGTCCTTCTCCATATAGTTGTTCAGGTGGCGCCGATGCGTTTCTGGCTCTGTTGCGCACTGTTGACAGAAGATGACTAACGGCTGATCCGATTTTTATAGCCCTATTTAAACGCCTATATGCCTGATTTTTACGGCGTATAGCAGTTGCATTCAGCTGTAATAGTTGGTAGTTTCAGCAGGAACAGTTTGGATAAAAGTTCAAACTGCGTTGATCACCAGATTTGATACCGTTTATTGCAAGCCAACTTATTGATTAATCTACACTTAAGTATGGAACAGGGAGTCAGCATTTGCACCAAAGTCTAAAGACGCGAATTTACAGTTAGCAAAACCACAGTATTAAATTCACTCCATACAAATCCGGGCATTTTCGTTCAACAAACTCCTCGCCCGACATAATCAACACAAAAAAGTCATCACGGGTAAAAATATTAGCGGTCGTTTCAGTTCGCCAAACCGCAACTGGTATTTCGTTGGCGACTGAAATTGACGCTAAATGAAAGGTCGCCACACGGAGCTCGCGTGGCGAGCTGATAGTTGTGTGTAACTGATGAGGATGTAAATTATGAAGCTATCATTGTGGTTTAAACAGTTTTCGATTATGTTCATGCTGACCGGGTTAATTGCCTGCTCCGGCGGCGGCGGCAGTAACGATGACCAGGTATTGGAAAGCAGTCATAACGCGACTAATAGCATGAATCCGGGACAGGTTTGTCAGAATTGCCACACTAGCGGCGGCGATGGACCCGGAGTCTTTACCGTAGCAGGCACAGTTTTTGACAGTAATTTAATTCAGGTTTTTCCCAATTCAACCATTCGATTGTATACTCAACCCAACGGCCAGGGCGATCTTGTCGCCACTATTGAAGTCGATGGACTGGGAAACTTTTTCACGACGCGAAGTATTGTTTTTGGAAATGGATTGTATCCTTCGGTATCGAGTGACGGCGGGACTACTGAATATATGAATATCTCTACAACGCGTGGAGATTGCAATGGTTGCCACAACAACAGCATTGAGTCTCGTATTTTTGTCAATTAACAACTAATAAAATTTCTACCAGATACGTTTGCCCGCCCAGCGCGGGCTTTTTGTTGATTTCAACTAAATTACGCAGGCATATTCGACCATATAGTGGTGACGAAGTTAATGGTCTAGAATCCCTAAAAACCAAATGATCCCGGCAGCTCCACAATAATCGCATATAATTTTATAAATTCCACTGAACAATGTGGCATGGAGATAGTCCATCAACTCACGAGAAATATATTTAAATCAAATTATTTGAAATTACGGGACCTAAATTACATAGCTCTGCGTCATAGAAAATACGCGCGTACAAATTTATTCATTAATTTGCAGAAAATGCAGTCAAACAACTATGTCAAAATAATTTTTTTATGAAAAGGAGATGGACAATGTCTGAATCTAAAAAGCTGGTAATTATCGTAACTCGCGGTTGTGATGATGAGCGTGCTTCTGTTGCCTGGAGTGTAGCAAACGGTGGTATTGGCACAGGCTTTGAAGTGACGATGTTCCTGGTCAGCTCCGGTGCGGACTGGGCACGAAAAGGCGCTGCCGAATCTGCACGCCCTAACCCACTTGATCCGCCGGTTAAAGAAATGATGCAAAATGTCATCGAAAGTGGCGGCAACATCTTTGTTTGCCCCCCTTGTGCGAAGGTCCGTGGCTATGAGCGAGAGAATCTTATCGAGGGAGCCGAGCTTGCGGGTTCCGCAGCCATGCTGGGTATTGTAAGCGAAGGAGCAAAAACTTTGACTTTTTAAGGAGTTACAGGCGCCAGGTACCCGATAGAATTTTCTTAAATTCCCGGGACCTGGCAGCACCCTTTTTGCGTCTGTATTAAGGTAGAGTAGAATTTCCTAAAAACACAATTCTAATAAACCCGGAAAAGACCAACGATGCTTGACTCAAACGGCACAATTGCGAATAACAATACCAAAGCATGGTTTAGTGAACAGATCGAAGCGAACATGGGGTCTCTTTACAAAGTCGCCATGCGATTGACGCGAAATTCCACGGATGCGGAGGATTTAGTGGCCGAATCGGTAGAAAAAGCCTGGACGTCAATCGATAAGCTGGATGACAGGAACCGTTTCCGGCCTTGGATATTTCGTATTATGCACAACAGATATATCAGCAGTTATCGTAAAAAATCGGTCAGACCTGATGAATGTCAGTATGACGAACTTGACCCGGATAATTCAAACCATGAGATTGCATCGCTGTTAATAGAACAGCCCAACGAGTTTTTAAACTGGTGGGCTACCCCGGAACAGGAACTGATCAACAACATGCTCGGCGACGATTTGATTCGCGCAGTGGAAAGTTTACCAGAAATGTTCCAGTTAACTGTTGTGCTGATTAACATTGAAGGCTTCTCTTACGATGAAGCGGCGGAAGCGTTGGGCGTTTCCCCAGGTACTATTCGGTCACGCATGAACCGTGGCCGTACGTTACTGCAAAAAGCGCTTTGGCAGCACGCGAATGATGCTGGATTAATAACCGACGAAATGATGATGGAGTGCAAGCAATGAAAGAAGATCTAGACAAACTCCATATCGATGATAGTGATTGCCTGGAAGCGATGGATCATCTTTATGCTTACTTAAGTGGCGAACTGGATAACAATGCCACCAAAAGTAAAATCGAACATCACCTTAGCCATTGTAAAAGTTGCTTTTCTCGCACGGAAATGGAACGCGAGTTAAACAAACGCCTTAAAGAATCCAATAAAGACGAAACGCCTGATTCTTTAAAAAATCGATTACGCCATATAATGGAAGAGCTTTAAAAGGTAGTCCTAACAATAGTGTTCCTCACAATCAGCCACATCTCCTTCGTCGATGATAGTAATAGCACCTGACTATCTTGGACAACGGAGATATGGCGTATGTTGCAAGCCGTGCCGTCTGTGTGCCTTTCTAGCTCTATTGTGACTACCGCTTTAATAAAAGAACTATTTCTCTGGTGCTACCTAATCAACCGCAAACTCAATACGTTCATTTAATTTAGCCAACGCTTTTCGCGCGCAAGCCGCATCTTTTTCACCACCCGGCGCACCGCTGACTCCTACAGCGCCAATGTTATAGCCACCGGCCACAATCTTGACGCCGCCGTCCATCACGATCAATCCGTCAATATGATTGAGTTCCTGACGAATATCAGCACGGGCATCTCTAAACTGGCCACTATCAGTCCAGGCCATTACTGTCATATTGGCCTTGCGCTGGGCAATCTCCAGCGTAAAGCGCGCGGCCAGATCATCACGCAACGCCGCGCGCTGTAGACCGTAACGATCCACCACTACGGCGCTAACATGGTAACCTTCCGCTCGGCACGCCATTATTGCTTCGTTGGCAATGTCACGCGCTAATTCCATACCGATGCTTTTTTCAGTCACCAGATCAGCCGCATGTATAGCCTG
>JASFOJ010000039.1:0-33756 GCA_050116575.1 Gammaproteobacteria bacterium
TGGATACTTTCACAGCCTTCGTGCGCACGATTAAGTTCGTAGAATATCGAGCGTTTTTCCTGCGCAGGGAGATCGTGAAAAGATTCGAATGTAAACAAAAGACGTTTACCTGTTGGTGGCGGTGTACCCTAAGGGCATAAACACCCTACGGGCATACAAAGTAATGCGAACCGCCACAATAAAAAGGCTGCGACACCTCAGATGGTGCGCTTTGTCCCTCAGCAGCACCCTACGGTGGATACTTTCACAGCCTCAGGGCGGGCAAACCGGCGGGGCAAACAATGAAAAAGCCGCACTGCCCGGCGGGCGGTGCGGCTCGGTAAAAAATTTAATAACGCGCGGATTGCGGCACTAGATGCGGCGGCGGCCCAGCGCTACTCCCACCAACCCTAATCCAATCAGCGCCAGTGCTCCGGGTTCCGGCACCGACGTTGTGGTGAACACGGCCTGTAATTGCGCCACATTGATTTGATTTTCAAAGGTGCTGAATTCCGACGTGGTAACACCATCCTGGGAAAAACCAATCAGATCCAGAGTGTAACCCACGCCATCCACGAAAAAGGAATCCGACGACACCAGGTTGGTGAATGACACGATATCATTGGCGCAATCCGGTTGCGGATCACAGGCGTTGGTGGTTTCTTCATGCAGGAACGAAAAGGTAAACGGCCCCTCCCCTAACGTCGAACCGCCGATCATCAGGTTGGCGGTGATATCCAGCTGGGCGCTGGTAATGGAGTCCCAGACCGGTTGATTGGTATGGGTGAAGTCACCGAGGGTAAAGACCTCGCCGGTTTCCACGGTTAACGCCGGCGGCGCCGCACTGTCGAACCGGTAACCGCTCTGTCCCGCATTCGATGCCGGGGTTCCCCAGCGGATTTCCTCGTTACCGTCAATACCATCGGTATCGTAATAACCCACCGTATCGCCGCCACCCACCACATGGTTCCAGTCCGCGCCGACAAAATTAAAGGTTACGGGTAACGCATAGATAGATGTACTGAAGAAAACAACAAGAATTGACAGGCTGCTTTGAAACCACAAGCGCGCCTTATGCCCAACAGGATGATGCATTTTATTGTACCCCCGTTAAGCTAATGCCTCATTCCCTGGCATTAACCTCGATTGAAGTTTTCCATTATGTTAACGGACTTTGTCGTTAACAAGCCTTATAGTACCAGATTCTTTTAATGATTAACCATTGATGTATAAAAACGTCTTTGGCAACAACTTTACTATTCCCACATTTTGATCATTCCATGTACGTTTGCCCGCAACCGCTGGTGATTTTTGATATCTAATATCAATGTTGGTGGTTGTTGGTGATGTTGCGTTTGGCGGACAATTTGCAACCAACATTGATAATGCCGTCATCCCGCCGCCTTTTGTGGAAATGGAAGAAAAAATGACCGCCGTAAGACCCAAATTAACGCGGGGGTTTTTGCCCGAACAAGATCCCGCTGTCGCATTTCCCGCCGATTCGGAACTTAGTGCCCTGGATGAACTGGGCAGAGACCTGCCTAGCTTGCTGCAAGACCGCGGTTTCCGCCGGTTCGCCAAGGCACTGGCGATACCTCCCTGGCCGGATCATTGGGATCCGGTTGAACAGCGTTCGTATCTGCAACTGTATTATGTGCGCCTGGGCTTCCTGGCATCGGCCTACGTCAACCAGACCAGCGAAGACCGGGCCACCCTGTTACCCAACAATATCGCAGCACCTTTGGTTCATGCCTGCCGCCTGCTGGATCGACCGCCCATATTGAGCTATGACGGTTATGCCCTCTATAACTGGAAGCGCTTCCGTCGCGACGGTCCCGTTGCCCTTGGCAATATCGATACGATCCAGAACTTTGTTCATCTTTACGACGAACACTGGTTTATCCTGGTCCACGTGGAAATCGAACATATCGCCGCCGATATCGTCTCCGCCATCGCCACTGCTGAACAGGCAATCAATAATGACGATCCTCAGTTACTGAACGTGTCGCTAAATACGATTGCACATGCTGTGTGGCAGCAGGTGAAGGTGTTACGTCGTATCCCGGAAAAAATGGATCCGCAATTATATTTCAAAACTTTCCGCCCTTATATTCGTTATTTTCAGGACGTGGTGTACCAGGGCATCGATATCAAACCCATGAACCAGCGCGGCGAAACCGGCGCCCAAAGCAGTATCATGCCGACACTGGTGGCGTTTATGAAAATCCCCCATGAGCCCACATCGCTCATCAATCACTTGCGGGATATGCGCAGCTATATGCCCCAACAACACTGGGTATATATCAACTATGTAGAAGGGTTACCGGATATCAAGCCCATGGCTGACAAGGACAGTTTCAACAATATACTGGATGCCATGGCGACGTTTCGGGAAGTACACTTTCATTGGGCCAACGAATATATTTATATGCCGTCCAAAGACCAGACCGGCACCGGCGGTACACCGTATATGCAATGGCTGAAACAACTGATCGACGAAACCCGGCGACATCAAAAATAGCCTTTACCACGGTGACGGCATGACCTCATTCTTTTTTCCCTTAGCTCTATCGTTACCATCGAAAATGGCGTCGCTCTCTGGTAGGTTTTGGACAGACTGCCGTTCGCCTGCATTTCACACATCAGCGTTCACCATGCCGGTCGTACATTCATCCAATTTATCGTATTCCCCGGTCATAAAAATTTAACAATCGAATTCAGAATTTATTCAGCTTTTGTATATAGAATTCAGCCTGCGTGGAATAATCAATCACGTATTAAGTGACGATTAGACATAATTCATTTCTTATTAATAGATTGTTAACAGACAAATCGATAATACTAAATAATTCCGTCGCCGCTTAATTTTAAGCTAATTTTCACTACCTTATAAATTCACTCAAAACATTTACAATGCCACTTACTTTGTATGCTTGCGTGATATAGATCGCGTTTTTTACTGAGTTATGTTATTTTGAATTACGTAATGGTAGTGATAATTTATTTTGATGGTTTGATTAGGCGACCAATAAAATCTTCTAAGTGTTAAATCAAAAACCTTGCCTTTATTGATTGCCTGTCTTTGCTTTTTCCATACATTCAACGGCCGCAAGGCCACAGTCATTAACTTAGCGTTTACGTTAGGGGGAAATTAATGTTATCTAAAATCAGCAGTTGGCGCGGTAACTGCGCTGATAGGGGGAAACATGCCCTGTATTCAGGGTTTGCGTCTTACCGGCGCAATTTTCTTGTTATTACTCTATTAATCACCACGGTTTTTTGCGCGGGCGGCGCAATGGCCGGCGAAAACTATACACTGTTTGAAGCAGGCCAGGTACGTCCCATGGCAATGTCTGCGGACGGCAGTATGCTTTACGCGGTAAACACACCCGACAATCGTCTTGAAGTTTATGACATCAAGAAAAACGGTCTGGTTCACAAGGATTCCATCCTCGTGGGCGTTGAACCTGTCGCTGTTGGCGTTGCGCCAAGTGGTGATGTCTGGGTAGTCAACCACGTATCGGACAGCATCAGCATCGTGGATGTCACCGATACCAACCACATGCGGGTGGTTAACACGCTGTTAGTGGGTGACGAACCCCGCGATATCGTGTTCGCCGGCCCCAACAACAGCCGCGCGTTTATTACCACCGCGCACCGTGGACAAAATTCCCCGGTTCCGCTGTCCGACTTCACCACCCCCGGCATTGGCCGCGCTGATGTCTGGGTGTTCGATACTAACGAGCTGGGCAGTGCCATGGGCGGCGAACCAATCACGATTGTTACCCTGTTCATGGATACGCCACGCGGCCTGGCCGTATCGCCTGACGGTAAAAAAGTTTACGCTGCGGGTTTTAAAACCGGTAATCAGACTACCACCATCCTGGAAATGATCGTTACCCCCAATGGTGGCGTACCCGGCGCCGACACGCTGGTTGATACCAACGGCGACGGCATCCCGGAACCTCACATCAAGGACACCAGCGGCCGTATTCAGCCGCTCACCAGCTTGATCGTAAAATATAAAGACGGTCACTGGAAAGACGAAACCGGCAAGATCTGGGACGACCAGGTGAAATTCAGCCTCCCCGACAAAGACGTCTTCGTTATTGATGCCATGGCCGACACGCCGGTTGAAGTCGATAATTACAGCGGCGTCGGTACGGTGCTGTACAACATGGCGGTAAACCCCGTCAGCGGTAAAATCTACGTCAGTAATACGGAAGCTTTAAACCAGGTTCGCTTCGAAGGTCCCGGCGGTGGCGGCTCCACGGTCCGCGGTCACTTTGCGGAAAGCCGTATTACGGTCATCGACGGCGATGTCAAACCACGCCATCTGAACAAGCATATTAACTACGCCATTTGCTGTAATAACAATGCAGCGGAAAAAGCGGCCGCCCTGGCGCAACCCATGGAAATGGCAATCAGCAGCGACGGTAAAACCATGTATGTCGCCGCTTTCGGTTCCAACAAAGTGGGTATCCTGGATACCGCCAAACTGGAAGACAATTCTTTCGTGCCCAATGGCAACAATCACGTTATTGTCAGCGGCGGCGGCCCCAGCGGCGTGGTACTCGATGAGGCCAACGATCGCCTGTATGTAATGACCCGCTTCGACGACGGTATCTCCACCATTGATACCAAGGCCAAAACTGAAGTTGATCACATAGCCATGTACAACCCGGAACCGGAACGCATCCGCAAAGGCCGTAAGTACAACTACGATGCCAACCTGACGTCCAGCCATGGTGACAGTTCCTGTGCCTTGTGCCACGTATTCGGCGATATGGACCAACTGGCCTGGGACCTGGGCAACCCGGACGGCAACCCGCAGGTTAACCCGGCACCGCTGGCCATTGACCATACCGAGTTTGGCTTCCCGGAAGAAATTTCCACCTTCATGAATATGAAGGGCCCCATGACCACCCAAAGTATGCGCGGCCTGGCCAACCATGGCGCCGAACACTGGCGTGGCGACCGCACCGACGCGGACGAATCACCCTCTGTTCAGCCCGATGGCGGTGTTTACAACGAACAGGTGGCGTTCAAGGAGTTTAATCCGGCTTTCGAAAGCTTGATTGGCCGCAGCGAACAATTGAGCGAACAAGCCATGCAGGATTACACCGACTTCGCCATGGAGCTGACCTATCCACCCAACCCCATCCGCCATCTGGACAATTCACTAACCCCTGAACAACAGGCCGGTTATGATTTCTTTATGGACGAAACCAAGGTTGTGGATTCGGTTCACCATTGTAACGGTTGCCATATCATTGACCGCACCGCCAACGAAGGGTTAACCAACAAGCCCGGTTTCTTCGGTACCGACGGCAAGAACACGTTTGCTTTTGAAACGCAGTTCTTCAAAGTACCGCAGCTGCGTAACCTGTACCAGAAGATCGGTATGTTCGGCATGGCCAACAGCAGCAACTTCCTGGCGGACGATCCGTTCACCGGTCTGGATCCGGAAAACATGACCCCGGAAGAAATTTTCAATCACCTGTTCTTCGGCAACGAAAATCACGACATGGGTGAGCAAATCCGGGGCTTTGGCTTTTTCCACGACGGCAGCGTGGATACCATTTTCCGTTTCCACAATATCCTGGGCTTCCTGCCCCGCCCCGCGGGTTCAGTAACACCGCTGGATCCGGGCAATCCGGAAAACCTTCCCATCACCCCGGAAGGTATGGAAATCCGCCGTAACCTGGAACAGTTTGTGTTGGTGTTCCCCTCCAATCTGTTCCCCATCGTGGGCCAGCAGATTACCTTGACGGCAACCAATGGTGCCACCGTTGGACCCCGGATTGACCTGTTGGTACAACGAGCCTCGTTGGGTGAATGCGACCTGATTGCGGCGCAAAAGTCCCATAGCTACTTATATGATATGGGTACCGGTAAATTCATCAGTGACCGCACCTCGGAAACGCCACTGGCTGAGGACAAACTGCGTGAGAAAGCCGCCAAGAAAGACGGCGAAATTACCTATACCTGTACACCTCCGGGTAACGGAGTTCGCCTGGCGCTGGACCGCGACATGGACGGTGTCTATAACCGCGACGAAAAAGTAGCGGGCACTGATCCGGCGGATCCAAACAGCAAGTAGTCTCGACAGCAAGACAGCAAGGGAGTTATTGCCCCCATAAGCAAAGCCCGGAAAGCTAACGCTTTCCGGGCTTTTTATTGCTTCTGCGTTTAGTAACCGCCAATTAACCAGGTTGCGAGTTTATGCTTGTCAATAGGTGGAGGAAAAATTCATGCCTTTGAATAGCACAACGATTTGTTTACGCAACATTGACGTCGTTGCTTGGGGCTTTCAAATAAGTTTTTAACACTTTATAAAACTGGCGTACGTCGACAGGCTTTGTCAAATAATCATCGGCGCCGGCGTCCATGCATTTGTCCCGATCTTCTTTAAGCGCATTGGCGGTGATGTTCACAATCGGTTTGGTATATCCTTCGCCGCGCAGTTTCTTAGTCGCCGTTAAGCCATCCATGATCGGCATTTGCACGTCCATCAATATCAGGTCATAAGACGAGGTCAATGCTTTCTGAACCGCCATTAGACCGTTATCCACCACCTCAACGGTTGCGCCGGCCTTGATCAAATACTTGCATAGCAGATCCTGGTTGTCCGGGCTGTCTTCCACCACCAGCACATGACCGTTGACCGTATTGGGAACAATGCGCACGGTTTCTTCAATAGCTTCGACTTGCATATCTTCCATGCCGGTCATCATGGATAACTGCTGCATATCACCAACACTGACTGCAAAACTGAATGTGGTGCCCTTGCCTTTTTCACTCGAAACCCATACGTCACCGCCCAGCTTTTGCGCCAACTGGCGGGAAATGCAAAGCCCTAGCCCGGTTCCGCCGTATTTGCGTGTAGTGGAAGTATCCGCCTGTGAAAAAGGCTTGAACAAGCGCTTCATTTCTTCTTCAGTCATGCCGATACCGGTGTCCGTCACCTCAAACCTGAGTTGTTGCGAGTCCTCCAGGTAACACATCCGCACAGTGATTCCACCCTGTTCGGTAAACTTCAATGAATTACCGCACAAGTTGAACAGGATCTGTTTCAGCCGCGTGGGATCAGAATGAATGGTTTGCGGGACCGGAAATTGGTATTCAACCTTAAAATCCAGGTTTTTGTCACGGGCGCGCGCGCCGAAAATTGATTCGACATCGTGCATCATACGGGCCGGCTGGATCTCCAGCTTTTCGATAACCAGTTGCCCCGCCTCGATTTTGGACAGGTCCAAAATGTCATTAATTATCCGCTGCAAGTGCGCTCCGCTGCGAATAATGGAGTCCACTTCGTGCTCTACTTCCTCGCGGCTCTGATCTTCGTCCCGCAGCATATCCGAATACCCCAAAATGGCAGTCAAGGGTGTACGGATTTCGTGGCTCATATTGGCAAGGAAGGCACTCTTGGCATGATTGGCAGCGTCGGCGACTTCCTTGGACTTTTTCAGTTCTTCGGCTTCCAGCTGGCGTTCCATCATGACGCTGATCCAGCTACCCATGAGGTTGACCAGGTCCTTGTCGGTTTCGGTAAAAGGTTTCTTTACCGGCTCCCGGTTGGAAAAATTTACCGTACCGAATTTTTTGCCATGAACATCGATGGAACAACCGATATAGGATTGCATTCCCAGAAACGCAGCGGCTGGATGGTTCTTATACTCGGATTCGTCAACATGACTGATGGCAATGGTTTCTGGTGAGGAAAATGTGATTTTACAAAATGTCTTATCCAGCGGTAAGACAATACCGCGCCTGGCGGGCAAGTCGCTCATTACAATAGTATTCAGAAATTCCGAAGCGTTATGTTCAGGATCCTGTCGCCCCACCTTGCCGATTTCCGTACCCAGCAGACGGCAACCCAAACGCAGCATTTCGTCAATCTGTTGATCAAAACTCAGATCAGGCCGCGAGATAATTTCGTGCAGCGCCCGGATCCGTTTTCCCTGTTCCAGTAAGGCGTCTTCAGTGATACCGGTACTTCGTACGACGTAGATGGTAAAAATACCAAACGCCAGTCCGAACGTACCGAGAAACGCGATTAGATAATATGAACTGCGGTAATTTTTCTCGGATTTTTCAATAATATTGGTAATATCATTCTTGGTATTAACCAGGGCATCATAGTTAACCGAGTCGTTCACAAACGTACTAAGGTCGAGCAACATCGGCCTGGACGCATTTTGAAACTGTTGAAAAGCCGTCGTTGTTTCCCCACGCTCAACAGCCGTATCCAGTGTATCAATCAGCGTTAACTGCCGTGATACAAAGTCGCGCACTTTTTGCTGGGCTTCAGCCACGTTAAATTGCCGGTGCATGGATTCACCGGGTAAGGCAACGCTGTCCACCAACCGGACCAGTCGCCGGTACTCATCGAGAAGTTGTTGCTTTTTATCAAGGGCCGAAGTGTTTGTTATCTGATCGAGCAATTTTTGCTGCTCGTTGAGAATATAATGCAGGGTTAGGATAGAACGGGCACTGGATTGTTCTTTATTAAGTTGATGAACAATGCTTTTGCTGGCCACCAGATTATTAACCCATAGCCCTACAAAGGCTGCCAACAGTAGCAGCATGGTGATAAAGCCGGCCGTGACCAGTGTTTTTGATCGGTTAGCTGTTAGATCTATCACAATTTAGACGCTAGAAAGTAAGCTGTACGTTTATTAATCATCGTCAAGTCCCCCGCTGACTTTAATTATGGTTAATTACCACGTCTGCCGCAGCAATATCGCGGCGGTACTTTATGTTATTGATCAGTACAACTTTTTTTAAGTATAGCAACCGGATTGCTGAGCCTGATTGCTAACAAAATTATTTACATTATTGATACAAGTTAAATGCAAATACTTGATTTACCAATTGTTATCTCAATTTGAGTTTATGTATTACACCGTGCGAACAAACGAACCCATGCATTATTTTTATATAATTTTCAACAAATTATAGCGCACCATCCACCCATTGCAAGATATCAGCAGCGTTGTTGACTGATCGAAAGTGAATCATACAACCGATATACTTCCTCGTGACGGAATATTGCCAGCTAAGAATAATTGAACCGACGATACAAAATCGATCGAAAAGCGCCTCTGTAACGATCAATTGAGCCCAATAGCCGGCATAACTCGCCAGGTAATCCCGGCGGGTTGTGTTCATTGTTAGGAGTTAGAGATCGGAATTGGATGGGGAAACGACTTAGCGAACCACTAGTGTGTTTGAACCACTAGTGTGTTTAAAGTCTAGCCTTGATTGACGGCCAATAAGCCATTGCTCCTGTCCTGTTTATCCCGGTTAATTACCCGTGTCCCCTGTGTCACGTTACAGATTATTGCGTACTATGACGCCTGAATTTCGTCCCCTTACAGGAGGGACAAGGTGGGATATGACCCGTCTTTTGCAGCTCAAGTATTTTATTGCAGGATTTACAGATGAATTGCCCCGGCGCCACTATCTCCCCGGTGTGCCACTCGCCCACCGACTCCGCCCGGTTTTTTATTTGGTCCAGCGCCAGCCGTGTTTCATCAACCAGTGGCGGCAATGAATCCAGGATCGTATCCTCTATAAGGTCCATTTCCAGGTTGATCCAGTCACTGAATTCAGCGCGATTTTTCTCGATAAAATCAGCGGCATCGTGTAAATCCCGGACAATATAATCGCTGATTGTTTCCGCCTCTTCGCGGGTTAATTCGCCCAGCTCAACAGCTTTTTCCTTGACGGTATCCAACGCACTAAAAAATTCCGGTTTTACCCCTTCTTGCGCCTTATTCAGGGTTTTGCGCAACCGTTCCATCATTGTTTTGTACGCATGAACCAGATTACTTTGGTTGCTGGAATTGGATTCACTCATTCTTAAAAATTCTCCTGTTCCTAAAATCCAAACGCTAGTGTTGCGTATGTAAAATATAATTATAGCGTTTATAGGTAGGCGCCGATTTGTCAGCGGTTGCTTCCGTACGAGAAACCAGGTCTCCTTCGCAAGTGTACTGAAAATAAACAATTTCCGTCGCCATGACAAACGGCAGCGACCGAATGTTATCGATAATCTGCTTATCCTGCCGTTCGTCATCGCCACTGACGGACAACATCATTTTACCGGATTCGGGCTCCATGGTTACAATATCAATATGATACATACTCTGTATTTCCGGCATCACCAGATCAAAACAATCTGGATCAATCTGTAAATACAATCCGATGGTATACATCGATAAATCCCTTTCTGTATTATCTTACCATTTTACTATGGTTAGTACAGTCGGCAGGGAATATCACGATCACCACTGTTATTTGTCGCTATCCCATACCCTGCATCTACCTGTATTTTGCCTGTTTATCAATATAACCCTTATGTTGAAATACAGGTTGATATGGGTCAACAGTACCAACAGTAGCAGGCGATTTTTGCCAATTACATCTTTAATGTTGCACAAGATAAAAGGTCATGTAATCTATTAAAGCTTTCAACCACTATCAACCAGAAACCACAACCGGAATGCAGGATCAGCTTTCCTTGCATTCATCAGGTTCGTATAACGATACACAAAGAACCCATAACTAATAATGTTTAAAACGGATATTCTGAACCGGGTAAAACCACTTGTCGATAGTATTCGAGACCTGGCACCCATTATCGTTGTCATATCATTTTTTCAAATCTTTGTCCTGCAGCAACCGATTCCCAACCTGCCGAAGTTGTTGTCCGGCACCGTCATGGTGGTTCTGGGGCTTGGCTTGTTTATACGGGGATTGGAAATGGCATTGTTTCCTATCGGAGAGACAATGGCGTACGCGTTCGCCCGCAAAGGCAGCCTGACCTGGCTGCTGATATTCGCTTTTTGTTTAGGGTTTGGTACCACCATTGCCGAACCCGCACTCATTGCCGTCGCCAATGAGGCTGCCGATGTGGCAGCACAGGCATCGGTCGTTGGTGATACTGTATCCGCTAAAAGTTCTTATGCTTTGGGGTTGCGTTTAACCGTTGCCGTATCGGTGGGTGTCGCCATTATGATCGGCGTGTTGCGCATTATTAAAGGCTGGCCCGTGCAGTACATCATCATCGGCGGGTACCTCGGAGTGGTGATTATGACAATATTCGCACCCAAAGAGATTATCGGCATTGCTTATGATTCCGGGGGTGTTACAACCTCAACGATAACAGTGCCATTGGCAACGGCATTGGGTGTCGGCCTTGCATCCAGCATCAAGGGACGCAGCCCCATGATAGACGGATTTGGACTTATTGCCTTTGCCTCATTAACGCCAATGATTTTTGTAATGGCCTACGGTATGGTGTACTAAAGGATATATTCGTGGAATTTCTACAACACCTGGCCGTTGTTGTCACCAGTACGGGTAAAGATATTTTTCCCATTCTAATTGTTATATTAGGATTTCAGTTGTTCATCCTAAAGCAGCCTATCCCTAACATCAGGAAAGTAATTATTGGAGTATGTTATGTGTTGTTAGGATTGTCGATTTTTCTGGTTGGTCTGAACGAAGCTCTGTTTCCACTGGGCAAATTAATGGCGCAACAACTGACTGATCCCCACTTTCTACAGGCGGGTGCGGCCGATACCGTCCGGACACTCGATTGGCGGAATTATTATTGGGTCTACTTTTTCGCATTTGCCATCGGCTTTTCAACCACTATCGCCGAGCCTTCACTGATCGCCGTGGCGCTAAAGGCCCATGCGGTGTCCGGTGGCGCCGTGGGAACCTGGGGACTGCGCATCGCCGTCGGTCTGGGGGTCGCGGCGGGCATTGCCCTGGGTGCGTTTCGAATCGTCACCGGCACACCGCTGCATTATTACATCATTGTCGGTTATATAGTTGTTATTATACAAACCCTGTTCGCACCAAAAATGATCATAGCCCTGGCCTACGATTCCGGGGGCGTTACCACCTCCACCGTTACCGTGCCGCTGGTAGCGGCCCTGGGCCTGGGTTTGGCGAGCACCATTCCCGGCCGCAGCACGTTGCTAGACGGGTTTGGATTGATCGCGTTTGCCAGCCTTTTTCCCATCATCAGTGTTCTTGGATACGCGCAATTTGCTGAATGGAAAAGTAAAAAATCCGCATTGAATGACTTTGCCGAAGGAGACCACTAATGCATTTCAAACTCATCATAGCCTTTGTCGATGACAACAAAACAGAAAGTGTACTGGAAGCCGCGAGATCCGAGGGGGCGACCGGCGCAACCGTCGTCAGCCAGGCACGGGGCGAAGGCCTGGAACAAGCCAAGACGTTTTTGGGTCTGACACTGGAAACCCAGCGTGATGTTGTTCTATTGTTGGTTGAAGAACATTTAAGCCGTAAAATTTTGGAGTGCATCCGTGACGTTGCCGGCTTCGACAAGTCCTCCGGCACTGGAATCGCGTTCCAGCTTGATGTGGAAGACGCAGTGGGTGTCGCACACCAGGTAAAACGGTTAACCGAAGTGGTCGAGGACGAGCTATGACGGACAAACAGGAACGAATCATAATACGTGTCAAAGATGTCATGAAAAATGAATTTGACACCGTTGATGGATTGGATACGATCGAAAATGCGCTCAAAAAAATGGACCATGTCAATAACAAATGCCTGATCGTCAACAAACGACACGATGATGACGAATACGGAATATTGCTGGTATCAGATATTGCCCGCAAAGTCCTTGCCCGGGACAAAGCACCGAGCCGGATTAATGTTTACGAGGTCATGGCCAAGCCCGTGATCACCGTTGATCACAACATGGACGTCAGGTATTGCGCCCGGTTATTCGACCGCTTTGATATCTCGCGGGCACCGGTGCTGGACAACGGCAAGGTCGTTGGAATCGTCAGTTTCACCGACCTGGTATTAAACGGCCTGGCTCAACCATCCTGACCACAGGGATATTTGCACCGGTAGCGCGCAAAACCGATACCAAGCAAAACAGAGAGCCATAGCGGCCTGTGTTAAAAATAGCCACGCTCGCATCTGATAACGTGGGTGAACGCTAAAAAAACCGACAAATACGCCATCGATTTCTGGTATCATTGTCGAACCCTGGACCTTAAATTACTTTCCGTTACAGAAAGAGTTTCAAGCATTGAAAAAAGTAACTGGAAACAAAAACAGCGCAAACAGACGATACCAGGACAAATCATATCGACGGGTGACGTACAGAGGATAGCAACGTGCAAGACCTTTTTCCGCAACAATTCGCCATCGACACCGGCGTGCTACTTGGTGTCACGGGATTCCTGCTGGCACTCATTATTGTCTTTATGGTCCTGTTTTTGCGAACCACCCGCCGTATCACCTTGTTGCAGGCCACCTTCAACGAGCTCAACAAAAACCTTCAGCACACTCACAACAAAATGGAGACAATGATCCATCAGCATAGCGCTGTCGTTGACAACATTAAATCCGTCGAGCTTGTAGTCAGTCGCGACGTGGATGCGCTGCGTCATGAATTAATCCGCCAGGTGGAAAAGATTTTTGATTTAAGCAATGAAGAAATGTCCCGCAGTACAGAAATCCTGATTCCCCGCCTGGAGGCCTATAAAGGACTTTGGGAAATCACCGAAACCATCAGTAATGCCACCGAAAACCTGGAAAGCAACGGCAAGAACAATGTGCTGCGCGACATGCAGGCCTGGTATTTTGAGGATGGCAACGGTCTGTTCCTGTCCACTGAAGCCGCCGATTCTTACCGCAAAGCCATTCGCGCCCTTAAGAAGTCCCACATTAATGACATCAAGGCCCGGTTTTCCGATCTTCGCGCACAGCTCAAAAGCGATTTGGCCATCTATGACGAATTGGACACTGAGCATGAACTTGAGAATCTATCGGCATAGCGCCGCGACCGGTACTAATAAGCGCCGGCGAAATTCGACCCCGCAACACCTCAAACGCCTCGTGGATTCATGCTCACAGGTAAAAGTCTGTCATTTTTGAACGCGTCACCCATCCCAAATCCATTTCGGCACATTCACGTAAAAAAACGCTTTTAAGAGCGTTCCACAAATTCGCATAGCCGACGGTATTACCGAAGCCATAAAGCGAAAACAATACCAGCGGTGCCAACAAGCGTGTCACATGGGGTGCGCGGCCCACTGCCGTACACACCTGGCAGAGTTCCACCGGTAAAATGACGGATTGCGAACAGCTTTTTCCCGACTAACTTTCAGCACAACGGGACAATTCATAGTTGCCACGTTGCATCAGCCCGGGAAAATGTGTCATTCCGTGTGTTTATCAGCGTGGTGAATTTCAGCCGCCAGTTTAAGGTCGGCAAGAAATCCGTACACCAATTGATAGATGTCATCACGGGAATCAGCGGGCCCCAATGCCTGCTGCGTTTGATACCATTGGATATTGGCGAAGTATTTGCGACCCTTTTGAAAAACATTCACCGATACTTTGCCGGATACGGGATTGTGTGCCATCGACGAAACTCCTCGATCACCTACTGGAATTTATCGTCTTCACGGCCGTTAGAATAAAATCGTCCCTGTTGTTGCATTTCAGTGCCTTAAATCGCTATTGAAAAATTTGATAGCGATGGCACACAGTTAACGACACAATGGTATATGGTTATATGAAATCGCGTTTAGGGTTGATTCGCCGTTTTTTCGTCATTCGTATCGACCGTTTTCAGCGCTGTCTATTTTTTAACCCCTCAACTGCCTGTTAAATAACAAATATTCGTAGTAGACTTCACAACGGAACAACGCAACAATTTGTTACATAGAAGCATGTTTCATAAAAATATTCTGTTTCGTGACAGCCGCGAACCATCAAAACACCAATAACCAAAAATCGTACCGGGAGGCCTCGATGCTTGCATCACCCACATCTCGCTTTCGTTTGAACAGTAGCCACTACCCTGTCATTTTGATTATGTTATTCACCGCCATGGTGTCGGCCGGCTGTGTCTCGCAATCAAAGTACGAGTCTGCCGTCCAGGAAGCCGAAGCGATCAAGAAAGACCGGGATGCTCTGGCCCAAAATCTAAAAATGCTGCAAAACCGCGTGGAGTCTCTCGAGACACAGAAGCAGCAACTGGAATCAGAACTGGAGAACACCAACGAAAAGCTCACTGCCACCAATAAGGAACTGGAAAGTAAGAACGCCGAATTGGCTCGAACCAACCAGCAGCTGGACGAAATTAACAGTGAACTGGCTTCCAGAACAGAGCAGCTGAAGAGTATGAATGACGAACTGGCGGCAAAGCAAAAGGCGCTGGCTGAAACCACCCAAAAACTGCAGGCCACCGCGGAATACATGAAAAAAACCGACAAGCTGTATGACGACCTGGTCAATCAGCTATCCAGTGAGCTGGACGCCAAAACCATCAAAATTAAGGAAATGAAAGACGGTGTCAACGTCAATCTTTCCCAAGACATTTTATTTTCATCCGGTTCTGCGGAACTTAATAAATCCGGTATCAAAGTGATTGACAAGGTCAGCGAAAAACTCAAAGACATACCCCATCAAATCATCGTGGCCGGCTTTACTGATAATGTTCCGATCCGAGGCAGTCTTACCAAGAAATATCCCACCAACTGGGAACTTGCCGGTGCCCGTGCCGCCAGCGTGGTTCGCCTGCTGGAGAAAAATGGTGTCGACAGCACTAAATTAACCGCCGTGTCATACGGGGAGAATCAGCCGGTGGAAAGCAACGACACCGCAGAGGGTCGTTCCCAGAACCGCCGCATCGAGATTCGCCTGCGGCCGGTGCAATAGCATCTCGTCGCAACCAGGATCTCTCGCAACCACGCCACCTCACAACCAAGCCACCACGCTTAAGCCTGCCGCGTCGGGGATAACAGGTCATTTGATGCTGTGCCTGTTATCACGTGCTCGGCAGATGCCTGCTTTATCAGGTTCAATACGGGAAAAACGTTATTTCCCGCATAATGATCGAGTGCACACCGTATAATATCATCCCGATTTTCGCTCTGCTAACACCGTTCTGACCCATTTGCATATTTATCCGGTTGACCCTGCGATGCACCGCGCCTACACTGCCATGAATAAAACAATAACTCCGTACAGTTTCGGTGTACCGTACTTTGTCGATTTCAAACTTCTGCTACGCTTTGCTTAATCTAAAAGCTGTTCATGAGGCCATAATAATATGACGTTGCGCATTGGAGTTCTGACCGCCGGCGGCGATTGCCCCGGTCTGAATGCAGCCATCCGTGGCATTGGTAAATCCGCTCAAAGCAACTACGACATGGAAGTTATCGGTTTTCGCAGCGGCTTCCGCGGCCTGATGGAAAATCAAGTGGTGCCGCTGGAAG
The DNA here is from genome assembly GCA_050116575.1 of Gammaproteobacteria bacterium. GTDB lineage: Bacteria > Pseudomonadota > Gammaproteobacteria > SZUA-152 > SZUA-152 > JAKEGK01. The sequence continues at coordinate 16,272 of JASFOJ010000039.1, forward strand.
GCGATATTCTGTCGGGAATCCTGACCGTTGGCGGTACTATCCTGGGAACCAGCCGTGACAAACCCCACCGCATGATTGTCGACAACAAGGTCCAGGACATGACCGATGTTATTGTGGAAAACTACCGCGCCAACAAGCTGGATGCGCTGGTTTGCCTGGGCGGTGGCGGTACCCACAAAAACGCCCTACATCTGATGAACCACGGACTCAACATCGTCACGTTGCCCAAAACCATCGACAATGATGTCGCACGCACCGACGTCACCTTCGGTTTTCACACGGCAATGGACATCGCGACCGAATCCATTGACCGCCTGCACAGTACGGCACATAGCCATCACCGGATTATTATCGTCGAAGTCATGGGGCATCGCGCCGGGTGGCTGGCGTTGGGGGCCGGAATCGCCGGCGGTGCAGATGTGATCCTGATACCGGAAATTCCATACGAAACCGAAAGCGTCGCGAGCGCCATTAAAAAGCGGGCCCGCAGCGGTAAAAAATTCAGTATTGTCGCCGTGGCAGAAGGCGCGCGCTCGAGACAAGACGCCGAAGAACTGCAAAACCTGGTCACCAAAAAAGAGGCCTGCGGATCAAAAGACGAAAAAAAACAATTAAAAAAAGATATCAAGAAACTTGAGCAGCAACAGGCCGATCACAGTTTTCACCTTGCCAAGCAACTGGAGCACCTCACGGGCCTGGAATCGCGGGTTTCCATTCTCGGTCACCTGCAACGTGGCGGTATCCCGTCGGCCAATGACCGGTTACTGGCAACACGCCTTGGAACTGCCTGCGCCGATTTGATCCACCAGCGACAATTCGGCATCATGGTGGCGGCCCGGGGCGAAGGTTATGAACCCGTGCCCATCGCGGAAGTGGCAGGACACCGCAAACTGGTTCCCACCGACCATCCCTGGATTGACAGCGCCCGCAAAGTGGGCACCAGTTTCGGCGACTAATATTTGCTTGTAATCGGGCCAAAGCAAACAGGTGCAATGAATGCCGAACGGCATTGGACCCCATTCGTTAAGCCCACGTTCAGTTTCACCGCCGTAAACTATACACCGTAGGTCAATGTTCCTGATCCTACTCCTCTATGTATGTTGTCTAAACTTAAAAAAGCCCGTACGATTTTACTTACCCCCGTCGGGCTTTTTTATTTTTTCTTTTTCCTCATATAGTTATATCCACCACTTCAGATTGTTATTAAATGCGCCGCACGATTCACCAGCGGGTAGACAAGTTCCCTGTTTAATGTGTCTTCCAAATCTTTTGGACCTTTTAGAGGGTTTGCGTAATAAAAACAGATAAGCCGCGCTTTATTTATCATTATCGCCACTTGATTTACTAGTAGCACATACTTAACAAGTCATCACGGCGACATACCCACACCCACTTGAAGCGTTCGCCAACCGTGTATCCGGTCATCCAAAATAGAATCGGAATGGTTAAATGTGTCTATGACGAGGATTTGTACCGTACTTTATCCACTGGCCAGACCACTGCGCTACTGGAGGACCGACACTCACACCTGCTCCGTTGCATTGTGAAAAAGAATTGGTATTGGTCGCGCCAAATTCTTTTAACACCGCAAATGCCATCCTGGCTTTCTCCATACGGCTTTCGGATTAAACCGCATTATATAAACCGATAACGCAATCCGATCATCAGGTCGAGGCCGAAGTTGGTACTGGGATAAACATTAATGCGGGGCGCTGTTTCACCAAACAGTTCGATAGGAATATCCTGGACGAAATAAGAGACACCAAAAGGTATACGCACGCCCAGTTGCGTATCTTCGTTATCGACGGCCTTGACGCGAATACCGCCGCCATAATAAAACGCAATCAACTCACCTTCCCACTGGATCTTGTCAAAATCGTGGAACAGCAAATCGAAATGGGCTTTGTATTCTTTGGAGTTGATCGACCATTCGCCAAATACATCGATGGCCGTTACATCCGACAACCAATATTTCGCTGTAACGCCGTTGGGACTGATCGTTGCCACCCCCAGGGCGAACTCCCCATCTTCCGCCTGCGCTGACAAAGACATCACACACAACGCCAGCGGCAAAATCCTTTTTAATAATCGCATACCTCTACTGCCCCACTCTTAATTGTTATAAATAATTGGTTTTAATGTTGGTTATTAATTGTTTTGAATTGTTTTTACGGCGTTCAATATATCTTATTCATGTCAGGAGGAAAACGTGTGATTACTCCTTATATTACAAGAAACGATATATGCAGTTAATGTAATATTTGTTGATGTTAAAACAGCAAGTACTGTATATCGCTAATGACTTTTTGAAGGTTTCGCTGGAGGTGTCTTGCTGTTGTGCGTTGCCGTGGCAGCCTTGGTGAAAAATCGCCAGATCGTGCGTGACGCGCTCATGTCCTGTGAAGTCCGACCGCCATCCTTGAACGGCGGTTGATAACGGTTACCCGGCCAGGTGTGTCCACCACCCGTGACGGCGAAAAGCAATATGGGTTTATTGGAAACACAACGGCCATCGTAGGACAAGCGTGTTACCGACGTACCATCCCGAAGATCCTCATTAGGCATTGCTTCAATGAGCGGACGCAAATCACACTGGTTTCGCTGTGTCCAGTATTCAACAGATTGCGATACCGGTACCAGGTCCATCGCAACCCCCGCGATACTACCTGATTTGTCTTCGTCGCCCGATTGCCAGGCAATATAGGGATCGTCGCGTCCGGCTATAAACAACCCGGGTATTTGTTGTCTTGACGCGCCACAGTGTTCCCGGGAACGGCGGGACATGGAAGCGGCCACAACGGCAAAGCCGGCGATGGGGCTGGTCAACTGACATAGTGAATTCAATACAACGATACCGCCGGTGGAAAATCCCGCCAGAAATATCCTGTTGTTACGGACGCTACGCTGCTGCGCAATGTGATAAATTAACTGCCGTAAAAACGTTGCCTGTTGTACACCGCCGTCCTCATCGGCTGATGCCAGCAATGTTTTATCCTGGTACAGGTCGGGATATGCCACAATAAATCCGTTAGCGTCCGCCAACTCGTTGAAACGAACATAGTGGATAAAGTGGCGGGTCCGCGTGTTGACGTCACCCAACAATATCACCAACGGTAATGCATCGCCAGGGTGATAACTCTCGGGCGTATATAGATAATAGGTATGTTGTTGCCGGTTGACGTTAAATTGTTCCCTTGATTGACCGTGCAGCGGTGACAATGAATCTTCATCCGCGCTTTCGTTTTGGTCAACACGGGCTATCTGGGCGGCATGTCCATCGCGGACAGCGCCAGGTTCACTGCTTCGGTCTTCTCCGTAACCAGGTTGTAACATCACCGACAAGGTTAATGCCAATAGCGATTCGATTAACATTGATTTAACACTCTTTTCATCTTGGTTTACCGTTACGTTGTGCCGATTATTTCCTGGCGAATATTGCTTAGACGCATATCGCTTCTTTCAATATCGGTAATTTGAAATTGCTCACAGTATCCCGTTAAAATTATCCGAAATTGCACCGAATATGTTAAGTATGATATTCAATCCCGGTCCAGTTTTGTTTAACCCTCGCAGAGAAAACGGCTTGACGCGGAAGATCTTTCCCGCGGCAATATCAATCGCCTTATTCTGGAGTATGATGATACAACTAAACGGTTGTAGCGTGTTGCCCGGAAAAAAAGACCCGTCAGTTGTTGACAGTGGCCCCGTCGAGGCGCATAAAATTGCAATCGTCAACACGTCGGATAAAATCGTCAATACTGTCGAATATAAACCTTGTGGAGCCGGCAACCACCAATACCGGACATTAACACGAATGTTACGTCCCAATGAAAAGTTATCTATTACGATTTATTCGCAATGTGTGGACCTGATGGCCACCAACGCGTTTCGAAACAAAGTGGCTAATACACAAAATATCAATTTACAGAACACCCGGATCTGGACTATCAAATAACGTAGCATCCATTTGTGGCGGCCCTGTTTTATTAGCGCCGCTCAGCAAAGTACTACAACGATATAGCAACATGGTAAAAAGGGAATTACTGATCGTACGACACGGCAAGTCCGACTGGACGCCGGGACCGGCAACGGATTTTGACCGGCCGTTGAACGAACGCGGCGAACAGGATGCGCCCCGCATTGGACAATGGCTGGTGTCCCAGAACATCACACCCGATTTAATTATCAGTTCACCCGCGCTTCGCGCTCTTCAAACAACAACCGCTATTGCACAACAACTGCAACTTCCCGAGCATAGCATCATTCACGACCGTCGCCTGTATCTGGCCAGCGTCGCCACATTGCTGGAAGTCATCGCGGAAATCCGCGATCAGTATCAACGGGTCATGTTAGTAGGTCATAACCCGGGACTGGAAGGACTGGTAACGCGTTTCTGCGCAGATCCGCTATCTTATACCCATAGCGGCAAACTCATGACCACAGCGAATCTCGTCCACCTAGAATTTCAGCAGGCGTGGCAGAACCTGGGACACCGGCAAGGCCGGCTGCGCCATTTCATCCGTCCCACAGCGCTGCCGTAATCGCGGGAACAACCGCAAACAACAATCGCTGCGATTGCGCGACTTAAAAATGTTTTCATCACCACAGGAACTTTCCTGAACGTCGACAGACAAATACTACGTAACAAAGATATGTGATCGGTATGAACAGGACACAAATTTCATATCCAATCACGCACTCAGATCACTACCCTACTTAAGTCATTAAGTAACTCAGTAACTCCCTTTTCGGCCCGCCTGACTGGCGGGCCGTCATTTTAGTAGCCACTGTTTGACCCGAACCACCTTTACATAAACAACATTGGATAACTGCGAACCGTGTTAAACCCGGTACGCAAAGCCTGCTGTACGCAAGGTATTGTCAACGCGCGGCAATTGATATACGCTATCATGTATAAAATATGGTCAGCATTTCGTTGATATATATAACAAAGCGTTTCTAAATAGCGCATTTTCTACACGGGCAGTGGCCTGATGGCGAAAGCCAGTCGACCGGTTACATCATCCCGCGGTTCCAAAGGCGGAATGGTTACCGATACCTATATTGTTTATTTGTTGATCTACAGGGGCAACGCACCTCGGCGCACAGACAATGATGCATTTGAATGCCTTACAGTGGTACCTGGTTACGGTCGCAGTCCTTATTTCAGCGGTCTCTGCGTGGGGGGCGATAATTTACGACGAGGGAAGTTTCCGGGACCGGCTTCGCCACTTTGGCCATTTGTTCGTTGAAAGCGCAATCTCCGCGGCCGCCTATTGGGTACTGATTTTCGTGTTGGCGCTGGTGGCCGCCACCGCCCTGTGGTTGATAATTTTGCTGCTGGTTTGGGTACCGTCGGACTTTTTTCAGCATTATTTCGGCGCCGATGTCTTTTCCCGCGCCCTGCAAAATATCAAACCACTGATTTATCGCGCCCCCGGCTCTCCCGGTCTCACGGCCATTCCTCTGCTGGACTACCTGTCACTGTACTCGGCTTATATTTTCGGCCCCTGGTGCGGGATATGGGCTAGTCTGGCGAAATACCAGGGCAAGAAACGCGACACCTCCACCACCGAATCCTGAAGCCTCGCCAGCGTCCATCGGCCAGCTGGTATGTTTTCAGACAGCGCATTAACGAGAGATCGTAATCTTATACGGGGCGGCCCCAAATCAGGTTTTGGTAACACCCGCGCCTTATAATTTCGCTTATTGGGCAATTAGTCTTTTTTATGGTTTTAACAATTTCTGGATATATGCTTATTTTTTATCCATAATAAACCGATGAGACTCGCAGGAATGCTATATTTAACAAGCATCTGAGTAAGCAGGATGCCCATTTATCCATCGTCTTGCATTGGAGCAATAAGGAATATAAGTATTTTCTAATATTATCCGTTTACTGGATCGGGGGGGGATTAACCAGATGCTTGAGTGTTCACATAAACATAACCAACGAAAGCAGGCACAAGCGTAATGGATATCTATATCGGCAATATTCCGAAGGGGACCCGTCCCGCGGAACTGAAAAAATTACTTAAAGATTCCGTTAGGGAAAGCGTATTCACCCGGCTATTTGACCAGCTGCTGGCATCGGGACGATTTGACGACAACGTGGAAATCGATATTGTCAAGCGCAAGCGATTCCGAAAACATGGTTATTATCGCTATGGCCATCTCACCATTCACTCCGACCGTATCGCCCCCGTGGCACTGGAAGCGCTTAAAGAGCGTAAAATCAGGGGCAGTGAGTTGGAAGTCCGGGTATTCTCGGATCGAAATCCGGAGAACGACCGGCGTTCACCCGATTGGCGGGACAAACCCTGGAATCGCAGGTCGCGCCGCAAGGGAGAACGGCGGGAAAAAGCCCATAATACGAAAACGGCATTTAAACGCTAATAATTATTTCCCGGCGTCGTTCGGTGGCTTTCTGCAGAGACCAGCCCCCTGGCACGGTGACCTTCCGAAAAAAAACGGTAATAGCCCGCTTTTCGGAAGATCACAATCGTGAGTGTTGCAAAGAAATGGGGTTCAAAATAATTCGTCGCCCTTTCTATAAATTACCTTCCTGCTGTAAGGCAAAAAATACCAGCCCCATTAGAACAACGTACAAAACGATAACTAATGTCATAGAAATACTCCTCCTGTTAACTTCCGACGAGATAAAAACCCGTTGCGGTTAACGTCTATTCATTTCCAAACTTTAGATGGATTAACAGCCCTGATTGTTCCTGACAATTTTCCATAGATAACATTCCTGGCGAACGGCGTCACAGGAACGAAGACCTGTAGGGTGATTAATACACTTTATAGGTTGTGGCGATGGCGACGGGACCTTTGAGCGTTTGACAGCATCCATTCGCTAACCCCCTAATGACCCGGGCGCCGGCTCTGCAATCGCAGCTACAATATTAAACCCCATTGATGACATGAGTTTTTTCTGCCTGACCGGCGAAACCGCCAGTCTCCGTTGTTAACCTAGAGTATAGATGCATAATGGGTAAAATCTATGGTTAGCCGGTACCGTGGCAGAGACCACGGTCATTTTCCCGCGCCTGGCAACCTGCAAAAACCGGCAACCGGGTTGTATATACAGGCACGCGTTTTCGTGAAAACCATCGTAAACTGCCAGGTAGGATTTAGTCGTGAGACTAACCGACTGATCTTGGTATGTGAGCGGATGTTCTGTAGCTATACCGCAATAAACTTAAAATGCTTTTCCGTTACAGATCGACAGTCACCATTGTCGTATATAGAACCATTTACACAGCGCGTTATATATATTGGTCCACATCGCGTGCCCGCAGGGAAATATCGCCGGCATCAGCCAACCGCCTAACGGTCAACAATATATCCTTTTGCGCGGCTTCCACATCGCGGATCTTGACCGGACCTTTGGCTTCCAGGTCATCCTGTAACATTTGCGCAGCCCGCTTTGACATATTTTTATAAATCTTGTTACGTACAGCATGACTGGCTCCTTTCAATGCCAGCAATAACGATTCGGATGATATTTCCCGTAGTATTTTTTGTATATCCCGGTCAAGAAGATTTTCCAGGTTATCGAAAACAAACATTAGTTCCTGGATCGACTGGCCGACTTCCGGATTAATTTCGCGGATGTTATCAATGATTTCGTTTTCCATCTCACTTTCCATGTGATTCAGTATCAATGCCGCCGACTTGACACCACCGATCGAGGACATTTTCACATTGGAACTACCGGCAAACTGCTGCTCCATAATATCGTTCAGTTCCTGCAGCGCTTCGGGTTGAATACTGTCAATGCTGGCTACCCGCATAACGATATCGGAACGCAGATGGTCGGGGAACATGGCGATTACGTCAGCCGCCTGATCATGGTCGAGATATGATAATACAATGGCGATAATCTGGGGATGTTCAAAGCGAAGTAATTCCGATATCGAACGGGCATCCATCCATTTGAACGCTTCCAGACCTTTTTTGTTGTTGTCCCGCATGATGCGGTCCATCAGGTTACCAGCCTTGTCCTTGCCCAGCGCCTGCATGAGAACGTTTCTAACATAGTCATCGGTACCCAGGGCTATGTCTGTATATTGTTCGATAGCTTGGGTAAACGCCGACAAAACATTGGTCACCAGTTCCCGGTTGACTTTTTTAACCTGCGTCATTTCATATCCCAATGCCTGCACTTCTCTGGGCCCCATGTGTTTCAGGATTTGCGAGGCGTAGTCCTCTCCCAGCGCCATTAACAAAATTGCGGCCCGCCTGACACCGTTAACCGAGCGAACTTCGCTGTTCATCCTTCCCTTACCCATTGTTTGAGTACCTGCGCCACCAGCTTGGGATCCTGCTGAACAACATCGCGAGCCTTGCGCATGCTCTGGTCGTAGCGTAATTTTTCATCGTCGTTACCCGCCACTGCGCCGTCACTTTGCGCGGTATCCTGTTGCTCGTCAACCGTGGCGAAACTCTTATTAGCCTTTATGCCGGAATACGATTGAGCGGCATTGGCAATGTTGCCGCTGTGCCAGCGCCGGGTGATAATTTGCTTAATGGCAAGTACAATCAGACTCAATAACAAAATTGCCGCCACAATCACCAGGTACAGCCCATTGGGCGCCATATCTAAGAAACTTCCGGACAACAGATTACCGGTTTGTGGCGACGGCAATTGCGCGGTAGCATTAAACGGCTCATTGATGATATTGACCCGGTCGCCCCGCTCTTCTCTGAATCCAATAGCCTCTTTAACCAAAGCGCCGATATGACTTAATTCACCTTTGTTGCGAGATACCCGGCGGACATTACCATTTGCCGCAGTTACCCGTTTATCGTCGACGATCACGGTGGCGAACAGCCGGCGCAGCGTACCGCTCAACGGTGATGTACCGGTGGCTTGATCCGTGCCGTGAGACGGTCCATTGAAATCCACTTCCGCAGTGACCTGGGTACGTACAGTTTCAGCACCCAGGATGGGCTTGAGGATATTCTCGATGCGTTCGACGTAGTCCTGTTCGATTCGTTGCCGGTATTCAAAGCGGGGACTGGAAACCGCACGCACCACGGACTCGCCGGCCGATTTGAGTAACCGCCCCGTCTGATCCACAATGGTAATTTGCTCCAAAGACAAACCCGCGGTGCTGGAAGCCACCAAATGCGCCACCGCATCAATTTGCCCGTTTTTCAGCTGACGCCCAGGATACAGGCGCACCACCACCGACGCCCGTGACGGCCCGCTGCTTTGATCATCCCCGCTGCCAACCACAAGATGCACCCTGGCTGAACGTACAGGATCGATACTGGCAATGGTTTTCGCCAACTCCAATTCCAGTATCTTTTGCTGCGACCTGTTGGTTTGCAGTGAACTGTTACCATCCAGATCGCTAGAGGTACGCGCATAACCTGCACCGGGCATGGGGCTTGAAAACATAATGCCCTTGACGGCCAGGGCCATGCGGGCGTCGTGGATGTCCTCGGCCGGCACCATAACGTCACCGGTGGCGGAATCATAATGGTACTGTATATGATTGTCCTGTAACTGCGCCGCCACCAGCGCAAGGTCCGCCGCGTCATTGCCTCGAGTTAGCACCACATAGGACGGTTGCATTAACCACCACACCACCGCGATGCCGGCGGCGGCCGCACCGAGAGGGATAACGACAAAAACCAGCAACCGCCCCGGACTTAGAAAGTGCCCTGAGCGACCGTTATTGACTTGCTGGTTTGCGGCGGCATGACTCATCTGGTTTGATTAATATGGCTTGGTTATTCCGACAGGTCCCGACAAGATCAACTAATGATTAACCGCTTCGTTGTTACGACCCGGTACCGCAATACCCTCCTCGCGCATTTTTGCCAGCTTATAGCGCAGCGTACGTTCACTGATACCCAGGCTATCGGCTACCGCTTTGCGGTTTCCCATTTCGACCTTTAACGCATCCAGGATACGCTGATATTCGTGGTCCTTGATATCGTCCTCCAGCGATTTGTTACTATTGGTGCTATTGTTCACCGGGATTTCATCACACGTGGTATCAATATCTTCATACTCGTCGCCCATAAATACGCCGGCGTCGTAAAACTCCGTTTCAAACTGGATGTCCTCGGCACTGATGCTATCCGAATGGCGTAGAATGAGCGCCCGTTGCACGACATTGTCCAGTTCGCGCACGTTGCCGGACCAGTTGTGCGACAGCAACTTGTCAATCGCCGATTGTTCCAACTGCGGTGTTTGCGGCGATACAGAGGCGGTAGCCACAAGATGTTTTTGGATAAAGGACTGAGCGAGACTAATGATATCCTGTGGCCGTTCGCGCAGGGGGGCAATGTAAAGCGGAAATACGTTCAGGCGATAAAACAAGTCTTCACGAAAACGGTTTTTCTTAACCTGCTTGCGGATATTGCGGTTGGACGTTGCCAGCACGCGTACGTCCAGTTCAATCAGCTTATTGCCACCCAACCGTTCCACTTCCCTTTCCTGCAGAACCCGCAACAACTTGGCCTGCAGGCCAAGATCCATTTCCGAAATTTCATCCAGCAACAGCGTACCGCCATCAGCCAATTCAAACTTGCCGGGGCAGGCTTTATAGGCACCGGTAAACGCGCCTTTCTCATAGCCGAATAGCGTGGCTTCCAGCATGTTGTGAGGAATGGCGGCGCAGTTAATGGCGACAAACGGTTTGTCCGCACGGCTGGAATATTGGTGGATGTAGCGGGCCATCACTTCCTTGCCGCAGCCGCTTTCGCCGGTAATTAACACCGTTGCGTCACTGGCCGCCACACGGCGCGCAATTTCCGCGGTTTTTTTGCTAAGCGGATCTTCGGCAATCAACTCTCCGGAATCAACAGTGGTGGTATTTAAGTATTGTCCCACCATATTGACCAGCACTTCGGCCTCAAACGGCTTGGTCATATAATCCACCGCGCCGTCGCGCATGGCTTCAACCGCCCGTTCAATGGAACCATAGGCGGTCATGATCATGACCGGCAGATCCGGCCAACGTTTTTTAATATGTTTTAACAAGGCGTGGCCATCCATCCGGGGCATCTGGATATCAGTCACGACAAGATCTGGCTCCTTGGTTTCAATGACATCCAGCGCCATTCTGCCATCCTGTGCCACACAAACGGTGTAGCCCGCCATTTGCAGTGTATCGCTAAGCGCATCACGCAAATCGATATCGTCTTCTACGACCAGAATCAATGGTTGACTCATTCTCTACCCCTTTAAAGTTTCGTTACACCTTTACAATCCCAAGGTGGTTACACCCCAACGCTCTCACGCCAGGGTTGGTAACCGTAATACGAACCTGCATCCCTGCGTGTAGTCGGTGTCCAGCCAGATATCTCCCTGATGGGCACGCGTTACCGCCTTCACGACAGCCAATCCCAGCCCGGTTCCCTGGGTCTTGGTGGTAAAAAACGGATCGAATATTTTAGCCTGGATATCCAACGGGATACCCGGTCCGTTGTCGGTAACAACAACGTCCACGCTTCCCATCAGCGTGGATTTGATACTTACATGCACTTCACCACTTTCGCCGACGGCATGAATGGCGTTATCCAGCAGGTTCTGCAAGGCGCTTAACAGAATGGATTGATTGCCCAAAACATGGGTGTCGGGACAAATATCTTCCCGGGTTAATTGAATGTTTTTGGATTGCGCAATAACCTGTGCATCGGTTACCAGCTTTTCCACCAGTTCCGATAGCTCAATACTGTCATTGCTGCAGTGGCCCTCCTTGGAGAAAACCAGCATATCTGTCACCAGGCTTTCCAGATGGCGCAAGTTGCCAATCAGCTTCTCCGTTTGTTTGTGCCTGCGATCGGCGGCGAGGTGGGTATTCTTCAGTTGCGAGGCGCTTAGCAGCGCTGTGGACAACGGTGTACGAATCTGGTGGGCCAAGCTGGCGACCATTTCGCCCATGGAAATCAGCTGTTGGTGCTGGCTGACATATTTCTGCAGCCGGCGGGTTTCCGTAACATCGGCAATCAACAGGATCTGGCCGGGATCGTTACCCAGCGGACAGGTGGATATATTGACCAGGCGGCCATCCTTGAGGGAAATTTCGTGGCCGTCGTCAGAACGCGGCAGGAACACACGCTCCACCACGTCACGCCAGATTTCATCCTGCAACGGTCCACCCAGGATTTCAATGGCAGCCGGGTTGCAATCCTGTACTCGCCCTTCCGGGTTCAATACCACGACACCGGCAGGCAGGGCCTGTAGTACGGAACTGAGTTTCTTGGCGATACTGTCGCGGGCGGTTATTTCTTCGCGGTGCTTGCGCCTGACTTCACTGAGTTGACTTTGCAGTTGCGCTACACGGTCTTCAAGATTGAGGTAATTACTTTCGAGGGAGTCCGTTAGTTGGTCAAAGGTCTGAAAAGTTTCTTCCAGGGATTGTAGTTGATTGGCTAGCGAAACACCCATGCGCTCATTGACTCCCGTCGAAGATTGATATGGTCGGCGAAGGCCGCCACTATAACCAATCAATAGAGAGCAATTTTTGTGCCCAGGAAATAACTACTAATTTTTCAGTGAGTTACAAGGTGAAAGCTTGCAAGGAGTCAAATTTCCGACATGGACTCGGAACGGTGCAGACCGTATTTACGCAATTTTTCCACCAGCGTCGTGCGCCGCATTTTTAACCGTTTGGCCGCGTGCGCCACTACCCCGCCGGCATCATCTAACGCCTGTTTAATAAGGGAACATTCCAGGGAACTGATGTGCTCCTTAAGATCGATACCCTCTCGCGGCAAACGCGCCCCGGCCAGCGCTTCATTGGATACTAAATGGGGATCAAACGTCGTATATTCCCGATCCGCCTGTTGCACCTCTTCCTGGTTGATACCGCCGGGCGGTTGAAACTTTTCCGGCAGATCTTTGACATCAACCACGCCGTAAGGAAACATGATAACCAGGCGCTCCAACAGGTTGGAAAGTTCCCGTACATTACCCGGCCAACGGTATTGGCACAACGCCATGGTCGCTGCCGGTGTAAAACGTACCGAACCGCGCTTTTCGTGTTCCAGCCTCGCAATCAGCTCGTTAATCAGTAACGGAATGTCATCCATGCGTTCGCGCATCGGTGGCATTTCAATGGGGAAAACCTGCAGGCGGTAGTATAAGTCCTCCCGGAACTTGCCTTCCTTGATCATTTCCTCCAGGTTACGGTGAGTAGCAGCCACGACGCGTACATCAGCAATAAGTTGCTTGGTGCCCCCGATACGTTCAAACGTACGCTCCTGTAAGACGCGGAGTAACTTAACCTGCATGGTCATCGGCATATCGCCGATTTCATCCAGAAATAACGTTCCACCCTCCGCCATTTCAAAACGTCCGCGCCGGGCGCTGATGGCGCCGGTAAATGCGCCTTTTTCATGGCCGAATAATTCGCTTTCCAGCAAATCCCCGGGAATGGCGCCGCAATTGATGGGTACAAAAGGTTTTTCGCGCCGCCCGGAATGATAGTGCAGGTTTCGCGCGACCACTTCCTTACCGGTACCGGACTCTCCCAATATCAGTACGGTCGCATCTGAATTGGCTACCTGTTCGATTAACTGGCGAACCTGGCGAATACCACGGCTGTTACCCACCAGACTGCGAAACAGATCAAGATTGAAACTGCCGCCCTTTTGTTTTTTACCGGCGTGATAAATCTGGGCCCGGTGCAGGGCATCGGTCAATTCCACATACGTTAATGGCACGTTGATGACAGCAAAAGCACGATTGACCAGGTCCCGGTCCGATTGCTGCCCCACTTCCCGGCTCAACAACAAAATGACCGGTGTGTCCTCATCCTGCTCCTTAATTGCATCAAACGTTGCCGCCAGCCTCTGTGGATCTCCGCACTGACCCAGCAACACCACGTCAACCGGATGATCGGCAAGACATTGGGTGACGTTCTCACAATTGGCAGTTGATAATTGGTCGTAACCAATAAATTGAAGTATGGCTGTCAATCTCTGGGTCTGGATATTGTCATTCTCAACGATTAGCAGTGCCGTTGATTCTGGCATCCGTCACTCCCTTTTAACCAGGCGTTGTAATTGTTAATAGTTTTGTATAGACAACTCGTTTTTTTAATACGACTTTGTATGAGTAAAACACCTGATTGGCAATATGTCAAAATTCTGTCGCAAAGAATTCTATTTTACTGACACAAAACAGGTAAAACTTATCAACGCAATGCTGATAAATTAAATAACCACTAAAAATAGAATAACTTAGCGTATTACATATGTTGTTATAACGTAGTCATGTTTGATGACTAACGACAGCGGACAACCACCATGGTGGGACATACTTCAGAATGTGGCTTGTGTATTAAACAGAAAAATCGACATTTTACTCGGCTTAATAACGCCTGCGATGTGCGAAACAACGTGGCAACACGTAACAAGTTGTGGAGAAAACCAGTATGCTTTTTCGTTACCGAAGTACAATCCGTTTCAGTTAACGAGATAATAATTCCAGCTGATGCCGTATCACGGTGAGCTTGGCTAACAGGATCCGTGGGTCGAAAGGCTTGCCCAGATAATCGTCGCAGCCGGCCTTATATCCGGCAAGATGATCGTCTACCGTCGCGTCGGAACTCATTAACAGCACCGGCAACCATTTTTTGTTGTGGGATTGTTTAAACTGCGACGTCAACTCCAAGCCATTGCCATCCGGTAGATTAACATCCAACAAGACGATATCCGGTTGCGCCGCGTTAAATTGCCGGGTTGCGTCGGCCGCGTCTGACGCGGTGATCACCGCAAATTGTTCCGCACCAAGAATATCCTTAATGGTTAATAACTGAGAGGGTATATCATCAACCACCAGTATTTTTAATTCGTTCGTCACAACTAACCTCTTATTGGCCTAACCAGATCCATGGTAGTCATCTTGCAATTTCGCGGCCCGGATACGCCCATCGCCGTTAACAAGTCATATTTATAACGAATGACGCTTATCAACGGAAGACTCGCCGCGGGCAAGCCTGGTGACAACTACAACCTCCATAGCCAAATCATGCAATAGCAACAAAACCCTTTAATATTTTATTGAAATCTTTCACTAGCGTTTCCCTTTCAAGTATATACAGCTTCAATGTTAAAACACGCTTAAGCTTTCCTTAAACTAACAACAAAATGTATTGTCCGACCCACCAATATATGATCTTTGTCAACGCAATGTCGATAAATCCAACAACAATCGAATCATTAATGATAATAAATGCTAAATATTGTTAAATATCATAATGCATTAAACTAGCCACAGTTATGTTTTTCCATTATATAAATTACAATACATAATATGAGCATATAACGCATAAGAAATACGAGGGCTTTATGAAAAAATATATTATTACTATCGCTGCGACTAATTTGGTACTTTTTCTTTCGCCGGCAAACGCCGAACAAACAGCGGACGCAGCTGCAACAACGGCAAAACCTTCAACGTGGTCCGCGGAAATCGGTGTCGGATACGTTAAAACATCGGGTAACACAGATACCGAGTCCCTGAAAGGCGATATCAAGGCGGCCAGGGAAATCAACAAATGGCGTCACAGCGTTAAATTTGAAGGACTTAACACTTCGGACTCGGGTACAACAACTGCCGAGCGCTATTTTCTGTCTGGCAAAAGCGACTACAGGTTTTCCGAACATGGCTATTGGTATATTACCGCCTCGTATGATGACGATCATTTTAGTGGTTACGATTACCGCATCAGTGAGTCGGTCGGTTATGGGCGCCGTCTCATTAATCAACCCAACTTAAGTCTCGATGGGGAAATCGGTCCCGGCGCGCGACAAAGCAAAACCGATAGCGGAGAAAAGGACAATGAATCTTTGGCGCGCCTGGCGGCCAATCTAGCGTGGAAGATTACGGGTAACAGTGAATTTACGCAGGATCTGTTCACGGAGGTCGGCCAGGACGCAACGATCAGTAAATCCGTCACGGCGCTGAGCGCCAACATTAATTCTAATCTGGCAATGAAATTAAGTTACACCATCAAACATACATCGACAGTACCGGTGGGCATTGAAAAGACAGATACCGAAGCTGTTGTAACGATTGTCTATAAATATAAGTAACAACAGTGGATAAATATGAATCGCCCGGGCAGTTACAGGTATCCCTGTTCCCAAACGCAGTTCACGGTGTGATAACTGACGTTCATTGCGCCTGTTGAATACCCCGTTATTGCAAAAAACACCCAGCAAAGGCCCTGCAAAACAGGTATTGTAAACGTTATTCGCCGTATGCTTGAGGATTTGCAGGAAAACGCACATTTTTACCTATTGATACTGAAATAGCGTTTCCTGTCTATGCAATAACGGGGTTATATGTCGGAAACGGGGCAGACACGCCACAGTAATCACATAACCGTTAACCGGATCGAACAACTAGCGCATTAGCTCTGCATACAAATCGTGTTCGGTGGAGTCCGTTACGTTGACCCGCAATAGATCACCCGGTGACACATCCAGCGGTTGATTGATAATCACTATACCGTCAACCTCGGGGGCATCATACTGACTGCGTCCGATAGTTTCCTGGTCTGTGACTTCGTCTACCATAATAGTCAGTTCCTGTCCCCGCTTGCTTTGCAGCTTGGAACGGCTGATATTTTCCTGCACCTGCATGAATAAATCGAGCCGGTCCTGTTTAACATCTTCATCAACAGCACCCGGTAACTCGTTGGCCCTGGCACCGTCCACCGCGGAATATTTAAAACAACCCACCCGGTCCAATTGCGCCTGCTCCAGAAATTCCAGTAACTGCTCAAACTCGCGTTCCGTTTCGCCGGGAAAACCCACGATAAACGTGCTGCGAATAGCAATATCGGGGCATATATCTCGCCAGCGCGCAAGGCGTTGTAATACGTTTTCACTGCTTGCCGGGCGTTTCATGGCTTTGAGAATGGAAGGACTGGCGTGCTGAAACGGGATGTCCAGATATGGCAACAACCGTCCCTGGGCCATCAACGGAATGATGTCATCCACATGGGGATAGGGATAAACGTAATGCAAACGGGTCCAGACCTCCAGCTCACTGAGTGCCGACACCAAATCCTGAAACCGGGTTTTGACCGGCCGGCCATTCCAGAACATGGTCTTGTATTTACGGTCGACGCCGTAAGCGCTGGTGTCCTGGCTAATAACCAGTAATTCGCGCACGCCGGCATTCACCAGATTTTGGGCCTCCTGTAACACGTCATCCACTGGGCGGCTGACCAGGTCACCACGCAAGGCGGGAATAATGCAGAAACTGCAGCGGTGATTACACCCTTCGGAGATTTTTAAATAGGCGTAGTGGGTAGGCGTCAACTTAATACCCTGTGGCGGTATCAGGCTGGTGTAGGGGTCATGTTGCGGCGGTAAATGATCATGCACCGCCTCCATCACCTCCTGTAAAGCGTGAGGACCGGTAACGGCCAGGACGTCGGGATAGGTTTGTTTGACAATATCCCCTTTTGCCCCCAGACACCCGGTCACAATAACCTTGCCA
>JASFOJ010000040.1:0-31779 GCA_050116575.1 Gammaproteobacteria bacterium
CTCAAGCCGTAACACATCCGTGGCTTATTGACTCTTTAAACACAACGCAATGTTGCTTAAGCTACGGTTCAATTGACACCAATAACAGCCACTCTTGGAAACCCACATTCAACAATGAACCTGGAACAGCTCATCGCGAACGAATTCGTTCTGAACGACGACATTATTTATCTTAATCATGCGGCGGTATCACCCTGGCCGGCCAGAACCGGCAAGGCGGTATGTGACTTTGCCACACAAAACAGCCGTCAAGGGTCACTCAGCTATCCGCAATGGATAGAAACCGAATCGCGGTTACGCCAGAGTATCCGTACCCTGATTAACGCGCCTTCCACAGATGATATTGCTCTGGTGAAAAACACGTCGGAAGCGTTGTCGTTTGTTGCCTACGGTATTGACTGGCAACCCGGAGATAATGTCGTGATCACCAACCAGGAATTCCCTTCCAACCGTATTGTGTGGGAATCTTTGCAAACGCGGGGCGTGAACGTTCGGATTGCGAATATTTCATCCGCCAACGACCGGCCGGCCGAGCAATGCATTATGGACACCTGCGACGAACGCACCCGTCTGCTATCAGTCAGTTCCGTGCAGTATGCCAGCGGATTTAAAATGCAATTGCCTACCATCGGCAGTTTCTGCCGATCCAACAACATAGTGTTTTGCGTAGACGCCATTCAAAGCGTGGGCGCCGTTGGTTTTGATGTACAGGCCATGCAGGCGGATTTTGCCATGGCCGACGGGCATAAATGGATGCTGGGACCGGAAGGGCTGGGTTTCTTTTATTGTGACGGCCGGGTCCGGGACAGGTTGTCGTTGACCCAATACGGATGGCATATGGTAGAGGATATGGGTAACTTTGATGCCACGACCTGGGAAAAAGCACACTCGGCCCGCCGTTTTGAATGCGGCAGTCCCAATATGCTGTGCATCCATGCACTCGAGGCCAGCCTGTCGTTGATTTTGGAAGTGGGAATAGACGCTATCGAACAAAGGCTACAACAAAATATCCAGCTCATGTTGGAGCGGATACATAACAAGGATCAACTGCAAGTGCTGTCCCCTTCCCGTCTCGAACGGCTGGCCGGCATCGTTACTTTTAAACACCGGGAAAGTCCGTCACATGAGGTCTTTGAACAACTGAAACAGCACAATATCTTTTGCGCGGAACGGGGTGGCGGCATACGGTTTTCACCGCATTTTTATACCGATCCGGAAAAGATTGCCCATGCCATCGACTGCGCCGCTGGTCAATAGGCCGCCTGGTAACTATAAATCCGCCGGCCCTGACAGGAAAAGACGAACACGCAACGCTACGCAATCACTAGCGCAACACATCTGTCGCGGTAACGCCAAAGGTTGAGTTCAGCGCCTTGGCAAAGCCTACACCAATGTTATCCGCGAAGCGCTCGAAATAACCGGCACGGACCGTAAAATCCACCATATTTTTCTCGCCAATCACTTCGCGTGCCACGTAACTGCTGCTGCCTAAACCGTCCACCAGCCCCAGTTCCATGCCTTTTTCTCCGTCCCAGAACAAGCCGCTGAACAGATCCGGTGAATCCGCCAGGCGGTCACCTCGCCCGTCCTTGACGGCTTTTATAAATTGCTGATGCACGCTATCCAACATCGACTTTACGTGCTTGAGTTCGTCTTTTTTGATGGGTGAAAACGGGTCCATAATGCCTTTGTGCTTGCCGGCGGTAATCAGGCGCCGTTCGACACCCAGTTTTTTCATGGTACCCACGAAACCGAAACCGTTCATCAATACACCAATGGAGCCGACGATGCTTGCCCGGTTGGCATAAATTTCATCGGCAGCCGCGGCAATGTAATAGCCACCGGAGGCGCACATGTCGGTAACGACGGCGTAGACTTTGATATCCGGGTATTTACCGCGCAGGCGTTTAATTTCGTCATACACATAGCCCGCCTGAACCGGGCTGCCCCCGGGACTGTTGATGCGCAAAATAATGCCCACGGTGTTTTTGTTTTCAAACGCCGAGCGTAAGCCGCTGACAATTTTATCAGCGCTGGCTTCGGTGTTAGCGGCAATCGTGCCATTAATTTCAATGATTGCCGTATGCTTGCCGCCGCCAATGCCTCTGCCTCCCAGCCCGGAGAGAACATACAACAACACAGCGCCAATATAGATGAACACCAGCGCCTTGAACAACACACCCCAGCGCCGTGCACGGCGCTGTTCATTTAACGTGGCAAAGGCAAGGCGATTGAGAATGTCCCGTTCCCAGTTCTCTCCGGATAAATCAACTTGGGGTTTTTCACCACCGCCGAATATACCCCGTTTACCCGAAGTTTTACCGGACGTGGCCGTTGCATCCTCCGCCGTGATTTTGGCCTGTCCGCTCGCCGGCGGTGACTGGGTCCAGGGGTCTCTTTGTGACGCCGATGGCTCACTTTCCGGGGACCGGGCATCGCTTGATGTTAACGATGCCTCCTCGCTAGGCGGTTTGGAGATACCGTTTTCCCGGTGTTCGGTATTATTGTCATTAACCGGGGAGTTGCCATGCTCATCGGAACTACCTTGTTTCTTATCGTCGTCACTCATTAATCACCAATTTCCTGTGTTGTCGTGAACCCCGTTATTTGTTGTCAAAATAACAAATGCTGAAACAGTTTACATCTGGTTGTGCTTTCTCCGGCAAAATGCCCCAACAGGCCGCTTGAAAGTCAGATAGTCGCTGTGTATTTGACTGGCTGCTTGTATCTGTAGCTGTGTTTAAAAAATATGGCGGTAACGGTTTTTTGAAAATCGATTTTGCGTCAGGTGTCGATCCGGTTGCAGGACTACCCCAACCCGGCTGCAATTTTCTCGCCATTCAACCAGTCAAGTAAAGCACGAATTTCGTCAATCACCGTAACCGGTTCACATTGCATCAAACGCGCAACATCGTGTACACCGTAGCCGACGCCCATGGCATGGATACCCGCGTGCTTTGCCATCTGTAAATCATATTCAGTATCACCGATCATTAATGCGTTTTTCGGTTCGACACCCAATTGGCCCAAAATCTCCTCCAGCATTTGCGGATGGGGTTTGGACCGGGTCTCGTCGGCACATCGCGTGGCATGAAACAAATGACGAAACCCCGAATGATCCAGCGCCTTTTCCAGACCACGGCGCCCCTTTCCAGTGGCAACGGCTAATAAATAGTCATTGTTGTTTAATTCGGTTAATACATCCTTGGCACCTGGAAAAGGTACCGACGGATCGCTGCTCAGAAAATGATAGCGGTACCGATCGATCATCTTTTCATAACCGTGCTCATGGTGCTCGGGAAACAGGGTATTCAACGCCTCATACAAACCCAGGCCGATAATGTCACTCAGTTCCTGGTCCGAGCGTTCAGGCAGTTCCAGATCCCGCGCCATACATCGCAGACAGTGTACGATATTGGCTTGCGAATCAATGAGCGTGCCGTCCCAGTCAAAAATCACTAATTCGATTTGTTGGTTAATCACTCTTATCCTTTTACTTTAAATGCGTCTCGATACTTGTGCGTCGTACGGGTTAAAGTTGCGCAAAATTTGCCATTGTCCGTCACCATGGCCGTCAACAACGCTAACCGCTCATCACCTCGCCAATGTGATGCCCGGCCATCAATGGCTGTTTTGCAATACCGATTCCAGTTCTGCACCCAGCGGCGCAACCACCGTCACGGCATTATCCAACCCCGGCAGTGTGAACGACAGTGATTTGGCATGGAGAAATAAACGGTTTAATCCCCGTTGTTTCATGGTCAGGTTAAATGCGCGCTGACCGTATTTTTCATCGCCGGCAATGGGATGACCGGCGTGGGCGGCGTGTACCCTGATTTGATGGGTACGGCCGGTGATGAGTTCCACCTCGACCAGTGTGGTATCGGAAAATACCCGCACCGGCTTGAATATACTTTGCGCCGGTTTGCCAGTGGGATCGACCCGTACCATCCGTTCTCCGGATTGCTGGATATTTTTCTTTAATGGGGCCTCAACGGTGGTTTTTCCACCCGTCCATTGCCCTTTGACCAGGGCCAAATAGCATTTGCGAATTTCGTTATTGCGCAATTGTTCATGGAGGTGCTTGAGGACCGATCGCTTACGCGCCACCATCAAACAACCGGAGGTATCCCGGTCGAGCCGGTGGACCAGTTCCAGATGTTGCTCGGCGGGAAACAGCGCTCGCAGGGCCTCGATGACGCCGTATTGAATGCCACTACCCCCGTGCACCGCCATACCTGATGGTTTATCGATAACCAGCACATTTTCGTCCTGGTAAATGATGGCACTCTGGATGGTATTCAGAGCGTCGTTTGACGGCCTTTCCTGGGTTCGCGCCGCCGCCATACGCACTGGTGGTATTCTCACCCGGTCACCGGCCTGTAACCGGTAGTCCGGTTTAATACGCCCCTTATTGACCCGAACCTCCCCTTTTCGCAACAGTCTATACACGCGACTCTTGGGCACCTTTTTTAAGCGAGCCATCAGGAAATTATCGATTCTCTGCCCTGCACGCTCGTCGTCGATCTCGACAATTAGGGGTTTTTCAACGAAATTTTCCACATCTTGTCTCATGTTGGTGCTTGTTAGGGGCAATATCTATTTTATTGACATTGTCGCGGGATGATATAACTGCTATATTCATCAAATAAGCGGGATAGCTTTGAAATTACGCAAGTAAGAAAGTGAATTCCAACAGAATTCCATGCAACCGTTGTGTTACGGATGCAAATTATACAGTAAATTCAGTAGATACAGTAAAATACAATTAATCGTCATAAATTTAACATAACGTAAGGCGCTCCTTTGCGGATCAACCATCGAACTACTGTTGAGCTAGCTTAGTGAACCCATCACGGTGAACCCATTACGGCGTCACTGTGGGGGCACGTGCTCAATGCGCGTCCTTAACGAACAAGCATAAGCAATAAGCAAATAGTTCTCAGCATGCGCTATCCCCTGATGTCGGGATGCAAAGTACGAGCGCCGAGAGAGAATAAAACAATGAAAAGAATGTTGTTTAACGCAACTCAACAGGAAGAGTTGCGTGTTGCACTAGTGGACGGCCAACGCCTGTATGATCTTGATATCGAAGCCGCTGGCCGGGAACAAAAAAAAGCCAATATTTACAAAGGCAAAATCACCCGCCTCGAACCCAGCCTGGAAGCGGCATTTGTCGATTATGGTGGCCTGCGCCACGGCTTTCTCCCCCTGAAAGAAATTTCCCGTACTTATTTTGATCCGTCCGTCGACCTTAGCGGCGGCAAGGTCAATATCAAGGACGTGGTCAAGGAAGGCCAGGAAGTCATCGTTCAAATCGAAAAAGAAGAGCGCGGTAACAAAGGCGCAGCGTTGACAACCTTTGTGAGCCTGGCGGGCCGGTATCTGGTTCTTATGCCCAATAATCCTCGGGCCGGCGGCGTTTCCCGCCGCATCGTGGGTGACGACCGGCAGGAAATCCGGGATGCACTGTCCGATTTGGAAATACCCGACGACATGGGAGTGATTGTCCGCACCGCCGGGGTTGGCCGTAACACCGAAGAATTGCAATGGGACCTTAACTACCTGCTGCAACTTTGGGAAGCCATCGAAAAAGCCGCTGCCGAACGTTCTGCTCCCTTTTTGATCTACCAGGAAAGCAACGTGATTATTCGCGCCCTGCGCGACTATTTGCGTACCGATATCAATGAAATTATTGTTGATGAACAGGGCACCTACGAACGGGTCCGCGAATTCATGCAGATGGTCATGCCACACAACCTGGAAAAGGTGCGGTTGTACCAGGAAAAAGTCCCCCTGTTCACCCGGTTCCAAATTGAAAGTCAGATAGAAACGGCCTTCCAGCGGGAGGTCCGGCTTCCCTCCGGCGGCGCGATCGTCATGGATCATACCGAAGCACTGATCTCCATCGATATTAACTCGTCGCGTGCCACCAAAGGCGGCGATATCGAAGAAACAGCATTGAACACCAACTGTGAAGCGGCCGAGGAAATAGCCCGTCAGTTACGTTTGCGCGACCTTGGCGGCCTTATTGTCATCGACTTTATTGACATGACCAACAACCGCAATCAGCGCGAAGTGGAGAACAAACTCCGCGATGCATTGAAAATGGACCGGGCGCGGGTCCAGATCGGCCGAATTTCACGCTTTGGTCTGCTCGAAATGTCTCGGCAGCGGCTGCGCCCTTCGTTGGGCGAGTCCAGTCAGATTGTCTGCCCGCGTTGCCAGGGACAGGGAACCGTCCGCGGTACCGAATCGTTGGCACTGGCCATCTTGCGAATAATCGAAGAAGAGGCCATGAAGGAGCATACCGCCAAGCTTGTCGTACAGTTACCGGTCAATGTGGCCACTTATTTACTCAATGAAAAGCGCCAGGCGCTGACCGAGATCGAATCTCGGCAGAAAATTGCACTCATTCTATTGCCCAACGAAACGTTCGAAAGCCCGCATTATGATATTCAGCGTGTTCGAACCAGCGAAGTCTCGTCAACTACCCAGTCGAGCTATGAGCTGGCCGTTGAACGCGAAGAAGCACCGCACACTATGGCGGAGACGCAAAGCGCTGTCTCTGAACAACCGGCGGTTAAATCCGTGGTGCCTTCACAGCCTGCACCACCGCCGAAACCTGAAAAAGGCGAACCGGGATTTTTCTCCCGGCTGTTTGCCACCTTGTTTGCCAAACCGCAAACCAGCGAAAAAGAAACGTCCTCGCAACGCAAACCATCATCTTCACAGAAACGCGGTGGCCAACAACGCCGGCAGCCCCAACGTGGCAGCGGCGGTTCACGGGGTGGGCAAAAGCAACAGGCATCACGCAAACGCCAGCAACGCCGCGGTGGCAGTGGTGGTGGTAGCGGCGGCGACCGCAAGCAGGATTCCCCAAACCGTGATCGCAAGCCGAACGTCAACGCCAAGGACAATAAACCGGCCGATACAGATCAGGCGCCCGCCAATCAATCGGTAACGAACCAGAATCAGCCCAAAACCGACGAATCGGCCAAAAGCGGTCCCCAGTCAACGCAGGATGCTGCTCGCGACAAGGGCGACAAAAAACAACGGGGCGAAGGCAGGAATGTCAGACGCGGTCGCCGCGGAGGCCGCCGGCGGCGCCGTGATAACGACGGCAACAAAGACAACGCCGGCTCCGCCAACGAGGAATCGTCGCAGAACAAGGGACAGCCACAAAAGGATTCGGATTCTCAAAAAGACTCCAATCATTCTGCACCCGCGGGCGGCAACAACCCGGATCAACAGCAGGCGGTGGCGCAATCCTCCTCTAATACGGATACGTCACAACATACGTCACAACAAAGCCGCGACCGGAATACTGAAAATCAAACCGAGTCTACCAGCCGCAGTAACAATAACGACGACAGGAACGGCGAGCCCCGCAGTGAGCGCCGTGAAAACGCTGACGCCAATGCCAATCCCCAACCACCCGTGCGCAGCGAGCCTCAATCAGCAAATCAACCGGTAGCAGCCGTTGGCGCCGCCCAACAACCGGCAACCACGGCAGTGGCAGAGACGGCCACCGTGATGGAGTCCCGTTCGCAACATAACAGCAGTCAGAGACACGTTGCCACCACCCCCCGTGATCAACAGCGTTCGTCAGCCTCGGGATATGAACAACAACCCCAGGCGTTTCGCCCGCAACACAAAGCGACGGATAATGTCTATCCGGTGACTGACTCAACATCCAGTCACCAAACACGAGGGGACAATCATTCCGGCGAAAACCACAGCGCCCCTAGCAGCCATGACAAGTCGTCAGCACCTGCAAGCGGCAATAAGACACCGCAGGCCTCGGAAGAGCGTACCGCATCGGCGTCGTTGAGCCATTCCCAAAATGCCGGGCAACAAGACGCAACAAAACAAGGCGCAACAACAAATAGTGCCGTCAACCTCAGCCAACACCAACACGACAGCACCTCACAAACTGCGCAGTCTGACAGTGGCGGTTCTGGCAACGACGAAAACCGGTTCAACACCAACAAATCAAATAGCTAGCGGTTACGGTACAGTAGCAATTACGCGAAACTACGGGGCGTAAAACATGTTTGTTTTGCGCCCCGTTTGTTTTATGCCGGTAACATTGAAAATCAAAAAGGTGGGGTAACTTCTAACGCAGACTCGTTGTCACAAAGACACCGAGGAAATAAAATAGTTGTATCCCTAGAATCCGTTAGCGCATTTCTCGTACTGACACCTCAAGCCACTCTTTAAATAATCACCTAAGTTCGGGATGTCGTTCTAAAATATTATGCAGCAGACCTTCAGCGGCATCTTCTATTAAATCCAGTACGCGTTCAAAGCCCAGCGGTCCACCATAATAGGGATCCGGGACTTCCTTGACATCGGAATGGCGAGCATATTCAAGAAATAATTTCAGCTTGTCGCGATGTTCCGGTGTACATAAATCTTCCAGGATTTCCAGGTTATTATAATCCATGGCAAGTACATAGTCATACTGCTCGAAGTCCTCGGCACGTGCCCGCCGGGCGCGCAAATGACTGATATCAATTCCCCGTGACATAGCCGATTTTTGTGCCCGGGGATCGGGCGGTTCGCCGATGTGATAGGCATGGGTACCCGCCGAATCGATACTGATTTTGTCCGCCAGGTTTGCTTCGTCCACCAACCGGGTAAATACGCCCTCCGCCGCCGGTGAGCGGCAAATGTTACCCATGCAGACAAACAACACATTAACCATCGATAACTCCTTACCTTTACTGCGTGAACGCTTAAACAATCTAAATACCATACAAAACCTTGTCGCTGCTCATGGGGATTGTGTCAAACAGGTCGTCGTCATAATAGCGCTACCGAACCAAATGAGAACCGCAACAAACAACCTCAACACCGCTCCAGGATTTGCCGCACTTTTTCGTAATCGTCGCGGGTATCGATACCGATAGAATCTTTGTACTGGGTCTGGCCGACATATATCTTATAGCCGTTTTCCAGGGCACGCAGTTGCTCCAGCGCTTCGGTTTTTTCCAGCGGGCTTTGCGACAACGTGACATAGTGTTTCAGGAATCCGGCGCGGTAGGCATAAATGCCCAAATGCCGGAAATAAGGTACCTGCAATTGCGCTATGTCCGCTGTGCCGTCCGTCAACGGTTGAACATTCCTGAAATGCTCTCGGTGCCAGGGAATAGGGGCACGACTGAAATAAAGTGCATAATCCCCTTCATCCACCACAACTTTGACTATATCAGGATTAAAAATATCCGCAGCGTTGTCTATGGATGCCCGCAGAGTGGTCATGCTGGCATCGCTGTGATGCTCCAGGTCCGCTGCCACCTGTTGTATTTCAGCGGGGGAAATCAATGGCTCATCACCCTGCACGTTGACCACGATGGTTTCATCCAGCAGCTTGTATTGACTCACCGCCTCGGTGATACGATCGGTCCCGGATTGATGGTTTTCATTGGTTAGCGTGACGTTCCCTGAAAATTGTTTGACAGCGTCAACAATCTTGCGGTCATCGGTGGCCACAATAACCTGCTCCGCACCGCTTTCCAGGGCGCGTTCATAAACGTGCTGGATGACCGGTTTTCCCGCAAGGTCCAGCAGCAGCTTGCCCGGCAAGCGGGTCGACGCGAAACGCGCCGGTATAACAACCGTAAATGACACTACTCAACTTCCTCTTCCGGCGCGAGTTCCCTTGCCTCTTCTTCCAGCATAATAGGAATATCATCTCGAACAGGATATGCCAACCGGTCACCTTTACATACCAGCTCACCGGCTTCTTTAAGGTAAACCAGCGGTCCCTTACACACCGGACAGACCAGAATATCCAGTAATTTTCTATCCATTGAATTTCCTTAACCTTTCATTGAGTTGCTGATAAAACTGATTTGACAATAACGCATCCACGCGCAGATACCAGGCATCGATACCGGAAAACCGTCTGCATTTTACGGCATCCTTTTCCGTCATCAGAACCGGCTGCTGATCCTTAAAAGTAACGTCGCGCCGTTTGTACCGGTAGTGGTCCGGAAAGGAATGTGGTTCGGGGTCTATACCCAACCGCCGCAGCCCTTCAAAAAATCGGTCATTATTGCCAATACCGGCGACAGCATACACATTCTGGCCTTCAAAAGCGTTCAGCGGTTTGAGCTGACTATCGTCTGAGACATGATGAAACGCATACGACTTGAGCTCCATGCTAAATTCATTGTCTGACGATGCCCCATTGGCAACAACGAAATCCACGGATTTTAACCGGGTGGGCAACTCCCGCAATGGCCCGGCCGGAAGACATAATCCATTACCGAAGCGCTTGACACCGTCAATAACAACGATTTCAATGTCCCGCCGCAACGCATAATGTTGCAGTCCGTCGTCTGACACAATGACATTGCACGCGTGTGATGCCAGTAACGCCTGCGCTGCTGCAACCCGGTCAGGCCCGACACTGACCGGGCAGCGGCAGCGATTAGCCACCACAACCGCCTCGTCACCCGTCTGCAATGGGTCGGACTCATGGGTAACGCTTTGGGGCCAGGTGCGCGACTTGCCACCATAGCCACGGCTTACAACGCCGGGGCTCAAACCCTGTGCCTTCAGGTGCTGGACGATTGCAATGACCAGCGGTGTTTTTCCGGTACCGCCGATATTAATATTACCCACCACAATGACAGGGACAGGCAACTTAACGCTTTTTAATATATCGGCTTTATAAAGCAGGCGCCGTATTGCCGACAAACCACAAAACACTATACTGAAAGGCAGCAACAACAGGGTGACAAAATCGACAGGCTGATACCAGCGGCGTTGTATGTACCGGCTAAGCATTACTGTTGTACAAAATTACGTGAACCTGCATATTCGCCGTTCTGCTTTTCATCGCGCTAGCCGTTGGAAACCTCGCTGAATTGCATCCGGTGCAAGGCGGCATAATGACCATCGCTGGAAATCAAGCCTCGATGATTGCCCTGCTCGATAATTTCACCGTCACGCATAACGAGAATCGTATTAGCACTTTCGATCGTCGATAATCGGTGAGCGATTACCAGCGTAGTGCGTCCTTTCATTAATTTTTCCAGGGCGGACTGGATATAGCGCTCCGATTGTGTATCCAGCGCCGATGTTGCCTCGTCGAGGATCAATATGGGTGCGTCCTTTAATATCGCCCGGGCGATGGCGATACGCTGGCGTTGACCACCGGACAATAGTGCCCCCCTGTCCCCTACCACGGTTTGCAACCCCTGAGGCAACTCGTTGATAAATTCCATGGCATGCGCGGCTTCAGCGGCGGCGATTATGTCATGTTGTGAGGCGTCGTGCAGTGCGCCATAGGCGATGTTATGGGCAATGGTATCGTTGAACAGGGTTATATCCTGACTGACCATGGCAAGTTGTTTACGCAGGTCCATCAATTTAATATCCTGAATCGGAATGCCATCAATGGAAATGACGCCTTCCTGAGGTTCATAAAAACGGGCAAGCAAATTAACCAGCGTGGATTTACCGCTGCCGGAACGCCCGACGATGGCAATGGTTTCACCGGGATGCGCTTTGAAGCTGACATTTTTTAACGCAGGAGCGGCGCCGCTATTATAACTAAAAGAAACGTTACGATATTCTATGTCACCTTTGGCCCGCTCCAGCGCCGTCGTTCCTTCGTCTGTTTCAGCGGGCTGGTCGAGCACTTCAAATACACTTTGCGCCGCCGCCATACCCCGTTGCCAGCTGGAAGCCACGCCGGTTAACCTTTTCATGGGCGCCAGCAACAACATCGCCGCGGTAATAAACGACATAAACTCACCAACCGACGGTGGATTAACCATGGCCTCACTGGTAGCAATATACAATACCGCCGATAGCGCCATCGCCGCCAAAAATTGCGACACCGGCACACTGACAGCCGACGTTGCCGCCAGTTTTAAATGTTGCCGGCGGTTGTGCTCGTTGATCCCTTGAAAGGCATGGGTTTCGGTTTGCTTGCCGTCAAATATTTTTATGATGCGCTGGCCATGGACCAGTTGTTGCGCGGACTGGGAAACGTTGCCCATGGATCGTTGAATGCGCCGGCTAATGGCGCGAAAACGCCGGCTGATCTGTACAACCAGGAAGGTAATAAACGGTGCAATGACAACAAATACCAATGACAGCTTCCAGTTAAGATAAAACATCCACGCCATCAACCCCAGTATCGTCAGTGAATCCCGCACAATGGTGGTAATGGCACTAGCCGCTGCTTGCGCAATCTGCTCCACATCATAAATCAGTTTCGAGGTCAGATGACCGGAAGACTGTTTGTCATAAAAACTGGTGGGCAATTCCAGCATGTGCAAAAACGCCTGCTCGCGCATGTCGCGCACGACGTTTCTCGACACCCACGCCATGCCATACCCGGAGGCAAAGCCGCCCACACCGCGTATGATAAAAATTGCCATTAACGCCACCGGCACCCATTGAATGGTGTCCGGATCACGCTCGACAAAGCTGCCGTCCAGCATGGGTTTCATTAACGCGGCAAAACCGGTTTCGGTGCCCGCGACAATAGCCATACCGATGACGGCCACGATAAACCCCAGCAGGTAGGGAGAAACATAGCTCAGGAATCGCCCGGCGATGGGCGCGTTATCGGCTTCAGAATCAATTTCCGGCATGCGTTGGTTCTAATGAGTACAGTAAAATAATAAACCCGGGGCGAATTATAACGCGGGCCGTCAGATATCTAAAATAATATATAAAATCAACTGGTTCCGGCGGCAGTGGACGGTGTTTTGCCACTGTCTGCCGGACTCTGGTTGCTACCGGGTTTGAATTATCGGTTATTGTGATTCTTTAATTTGGGAGGTCGCGAAGCTAAGATGGATAAATCCCAGTTGCCTTGCCGCATCCATCACCGCGACGACCGATTGATGCTTTGCGTTGGCATCGGCACTGATAAGAATCGGCGGGTCTTCCCGGCCATCAGCAACTTTTAACAGCGCCTGCTTCAGCGTGGATACCTGTTTGTTAATAACACGCTTGCCGTTAATATAGAACACACCATCCGGGCTGATGGTAATATCTATGATTTCGTTCTTTTTCTGGGGCGCATCAATCGCCGCCTCGGGCAAAGTCACATCAATTTCCGATTCCCGATCAAACGTGGTCGATACCATGAAAAAAATCAACAACAGGAACACAATATCGATCAGCGGTGTGATGTTAACATCCGGATCATCTTTGCGGGATTGTTTGAGGTTCATTTTACGCCTGCCTTAGCCGCTGCACCGGGACGCAAACTGGGTTTGGCCGCCGCCTGGCCCGGCCTGGACGTTTGTTTGGTGCCCGGATCACTGCTTTCCCGTTCGCCGTGAATAACCTCCACCAGTTTAATAGCTTCGGCTTCCATACTGACGACCAGTTCCTCGACCCGGCCGCGCAGATAACGGTGAAACATAAGACTGGGAATACCTATGGACAGGCCGGCTGCCGTGGTAATCAACGCTTCGGAGATACCGCCTGATAACACGGTGGGATTACCCACACCCTGGGCGGTAATCACACTAAACACCTTGATCATACCAATAACCGTACCCAACAAACCGAGTAACGGCGTAATCGCGGCAATGGTTCCCAACGTGTTGAGATACCGTTCCATATCATGAACCTGGTGCCGCCCGATTTCCTCGATACTTTCTTTCATAACATCGCGGCTGTGGTGCATGTTGCTCAAACCCGCCGCCAGCACCCGGCCCAGAGGTGAGCTTTTACGAATCTGGGTAATTTGTTCCTCTTTCAGTTGCCCCATACTGTGCCAATGCCAGATCTGGGCAACGAGATGTTTCGGAATGACCTTTTTACGCTGTAACGCCCACAACCGCTCACCAATGATGGCTACCGCCACGATAGAGCAAATAATAATGGGCAACATTAACCAGCCGCCGGCTTTTACAATCTCAAACACTGCCTTATCCTTCCTTTTTTATCTTGCGAATCAGGTAACTTTACCAAAGTACTGATCAAGCTGATAGTCTGTTACCGGTTTGTGAATTGCCCGAACCGATCAATGACTGCCGTTTGACCAATATCGCCGCGATTGCCGGCGGTACAACACAGGATTTACATCTTTACCCGTCCCCAACAGTAATGATATTGCCCCTGAGCTATCGGTTTGCAAAATGTGGGCACCTGTATCACGGTAGCGCTGCAAAATATCGGCCTTGGGTAACCCATAGCGGTTTTTGTAACCTGCCGAAATCAGGGCATATTCCGGGTCCACCGCCCGGACGAACGCGTCACTTGAGGAACTGCGGCTGCCATGGTGAGGCACGACAAGTACGTCCGCTCTGAGATTGTCGTCATCAGAGTCAAAATATTTAACTAATTCTGCCTCGACGGGTTGTTCAATATCGCCGGTGAGGAGAATTTTATCGGTTTGGGTGGTGATTTGTATAACACAGGACCAATTATTGTCGCGGGCATCCTGAAAGTTCACACCAGGATGAAGCACCCGAAACCCTACGCCATCCCACGACCAGTGCTCGCCCGCCACGCAGGATTCAAGGCCCACACCGGAGGGCGCCTGGCCCGGCCATAGCCATTGGACATTGGCCGTGGCCATAACCTGGGTCACCGGCATTTGCCGGACAATGGCATCATAGCCGCCCGTATGGTCCCTGTCATCATGGCTAAGAATCAACCGGTCGATGGTTTCAATACCCCGGGCCCGCAAAAACGGCACCACCACCGCGTCGCCGGCGTTGAACTGCGCACTGTAGCGAGGTCCCGCATCATACACCGCAACGTGTTTCGCGGTGCGGATGACCGTCGCCAGTCCCTGTCCCACATCCAGCACCGTTAACCGAACCGCGCCGTCCGGGACGTGCTGGCGCGGGAAAAATGCCAGGGGCAATAGCCATACCGCACCTAGCCAGCGGGCCGGAACACCCCGCGGCGCCAACAGCCACAATATACCCAAAAGCGCCGGCAAAAAGGTCCACAACGGCGGTTGGCTGGAGAACCACAGAGCGTCATTAAGGCCCGCCAGCGTCTTCAGCAATGGCCACAGCGCTGCCAGACTCCCGGCGGCCAACACGATTAGTCCGTGGGCCAGCGCCGGCCATAGCGCTAAGGTGCCACCACCGATCAGCGTTAGCGGTACGGTCACGAAACTGACCCAGGGCACGGCCACAAAATTGGCCAGCGGCGATAGCAAGGGCACCTGCTGGAACCAGAAGAGCAACAAGGGAAACAGGCCAACGGCAATCACCCACTGCACCCTGCCCCATTTCCACCACCAGGTCTTCACGGGTAACCGGCCGGCCATGGTATACAAAATAATGGCCACGGCGCCAAAGGATAACCAGAAACTGCCACTAATCACCGATACCGGGTCGTATAACAGCACGGCAAACAACGCGATTGCCAGAATCTGGCCGGGATTGACCGGCCGTTGCCGCCACACGGCCAGCATGACAATACCCACCATGATAACGGCCCGTTGCGTGGGCAAGGTGAATCCCGCCAATGCCGCGTAAACCAGCGCCGCCAACAGCGCAGAGAGCGCCGCTGCGCGTGGTGCGGCGAGATACAATGCCAGCCCGGGCAGCCGCCGCCACAGGCGGACTATCAGCCAGTAGACCATGCCTGCCACCAGGCCGATGTGCAAACCGGAGATGGCCATTAAATGATTGGTCCCGGTGGCAGTGAGTACTGACCACTGGTCCGTGGTGATCCCCTGCCGGTGTCCCACCAGCAAAGCCGTCACCAGCCCGCTAAATCGGTTATCGGGCAGCGCCCGGTCCAATTGATCCACCAGCGATTCGCGAAACCGGTTGAGCCTGAAAGCCCATTGGTTGTTTTCACCCAGTAGCCGGATCTGCGAATGCGTGGTCCGCGTGTCGCGTATATAGCCGGTGGCTTGAATATTATTGCGGAACAGCCAGCCTTCATAATCAAATCCTCCAGGATTGGCAAATCCCCGCGGCGCTTTCAGCCGCACTATCCATTGCCACTGCTGCCCGACGTGCAGCGTGGGTGCAGCCCGATACCACGTGAGCCGGACCCGTTGTGGTAATTGCCCATTGCTGGTGGCTTTCGTTGGTGTACGGTTATCGGCGGGTAATTCGTTTAAATCAGTCACATCGACGAGAAACCGGCTGCGCCGGTGGGTCAAATCGGGAATAGATGCGATTGTGCCTGTCAGGACCAAGTCATGTCCCTCTAGAGCCGGTGAAATTTGCCCTTCCAACTTGTCATGAGCAATGAAAACAGAGTATAAAAAGCCCAGGGCGAGACACAACACCACACGAAAGGCGGGAAAACGAAAAACAAGCGGAACTAGAATTACAATAAGAAGCGACCAATTTTTCGGAGGCAACACCGCAAGCGTCTGGCTTATCAAAACCCCTGCGAGAAACCCAAGACTTGCCAATTGCATTGATACCAATAAACCTGTTTTGCGGACAGCTGCCAACTATTGGTCGATAGCCGTAACTTAAAGTTGTTGTTAACAAAGTTGTTATAGTAATTACAAAACCGTAAATAATGCCAAAGCGATTTATACAACGTCTGCTGCCACACCACGATAAAATTCGTGAACATAAGCATCTGCGTATCGTGCGTCCCTTGTTGGACGACCCCAACCTGCTGCATCTAAACCGCCGGTCAGTAGCCGGTGGCGTGGCCGTGGGATTGTTTTTCGCCTGGGTGCCCGTCCCCTTCCAGATGGTACTCAGCGCCATTGCTGCCATCCTGTTACGCGTTAACTTGCCATTATCCGTAGTACTGGTGTGGACGACCAATCCCGTTACCATGCCGCCCATGTTCTATTTCGCTTACAAAGTCGGAACCTGGGTGCTCGGGCAAAAGCCGGCGAGGATCAAGTTCGAACTCACCGTGGAATGGGCGACCCAGATGCTGGGTACACACTGGGAACCGTTTCTACTCGGTTGCTTTATCTTGGCTGTTGTCAGCTCATTGGTAGGAATGGCCGCCGTTCGGGGAGTGTGGCGTATCGTCGTGCTGCAAAACTGGAAAAAACGGCAATCCCGCCTGCAACGCAAAGCGACGCAGCAATCACCGGCACCGCCCCCTCCTTCTGACTATTAATTCATTTCGAATGTTGTAATAGAGCCGCAGCTGCTATTGGGCTTGTAGCACGCCGTTCTCCAGCACCAGTATACGCTCCATGTGTTTCGCCAGATCTGCATCATGGGTCACCATGATAATAGCGGTTCCGAATTCATTATTCAGCGACAACATCAACTCATAAATCACATGGGCGGTTTTATTATCCAGGTTACCCGTGGGCTCATCGGCCAAAACACAAATGGGGTTCGTGATTAATGCCCTGGCGATGGCGGTTCTTTGCCGCTCCCCCCCGGACAGTTCGCCGGGTTTGTGTTCCAGACGTTCTGCCAATCCCACTCTTGCCAGCATATCGCTGGCCTTTTCTTTGACGATCTTGGGCGCTTCACCGCGGATCAATAATGGCATGCCCACGTTTTCCAGCGCGGTAAATTCCGGCAGCAAATGGTGAAACTGGTAAACGAAACCCAGATAATTATTGCGTAACTGTCCCCGCGCAGTCTCGTCAAGGCTGGAGATCTTTTTGCCGTTTATACTCACCGTCCCACTGGTACAGCTATCCAGGCCGCTCAGCAAATGTAACAACGTACTTTTACCGGAGCCGGAACTGCCCATAATCGCCACTTGTTCTCCGGGCTTGACCGCAAGGTTTACGCCTTTCAGTACTTCCACCGCCAGGCTGCCTTCGGAAAACGTTTTGCAAACGTCCTGACATTCTATCGTGTTCACCACCGGCGCGTCACTCATAGCGCAACGCCTCTGCCGGCTGGGTGCGTGATCCACGCCACGCCGGGTAAATTGTGAATAGCACGCTTAACAGGAAAGCAACGCCCGTAATTTGCATCACGTCGTCCCAATGCAACTCGGAGGGAAAATCGCTGATGTAATACACGTCCGCTGGCATAAAATCGACGTGGAACACGTGTTCAATAAATGGCACAACCGTCTCCACATTGAGCGCAAGGGATACGCCGCCAATCATGCCTAATACATTTCCAATAACGCCGATAATGGCTCCCTGGATAAGAAATATATACATAATACTCCTGGGCTTGGCACCCAGGGTGCGCAAAATGGCAATATCCGCCTGCTTATCGGTAACCACCATCACCAGCGAGGCCATGATATTGAACGCGGCCACGGCCACAATCAGCATCAAAATGAAAAACATCATGCGCTTTTCGATGTTCACCGCGCGGAAAAAATTCGCGTGCTGCAATGTCCAGTCGCTGAGCCAGTACAGGCCGGGCAACGATTTGGCAAGGTCCCGCCTTACCCACGGCGCTTTAAACAGATCGTCCAGCTTCAGGCGAATGCCGGTGACCGCGTCCCCCATACGAAACAGTTTGGCGGCATCGTCAATATGAATAAAGGCCATCGCGGTGTCGTAGTCATTGTGACCCACTTCGAAGATACCGGAGACCGTAAACCGTTTCAGGCGCGGTAATATACCCGCCGGTGTTGTCATCGCCTGCGGACTCACCAGAATGACTTTTTCACCGACGTTCACCCCCAGGGAACGCGCCAGTCCTTTGCCCAGGATAATATTGTAAGAACCACTTTTGAGATCCGAAAATTTTCCTTGCAGCATTTTCTCCCAGACGTTGGAAACATTGGGTTCTTCGTCCGGCAAAACCCCCCGGATAATGGTACCGCTAACCTCCTGTCCATGGGTTAGCATGCCTTCAGCACGGATATAGGGTGCCACACCTACCACCCGGGGTTCGGTTTTTAAAACCTGGTCGGCAAGGTTTCGCCAGTCCCTGAGTTCCCCTTCATAACCGCTGATGGTAATGTGTGAAGCCACGCCCAGAATACGCTCGCGCAGTTCAGTGACAAAACCGTTCATCACCGATAAAACGGTAATCAACGCCGTCACGCCGAGCGCGATCCCCGCCATGGATGAAAATGAAATAAAAGAGATAAATTGGTTACGTCGTTTGGCCCGGATATAGCGTAAGCCGACAAAAAGTTCCAGTGGTTTAAACATTATAGTGACATCTAATTTATAAGGACTGATCCGGCGCCGGTATCAATTGATAGATGAATGGTTTGACCCTGATACTGCAGCAAACGTTCTGTTAACCCGTGTTTTGCCAAGCCCTGTTTTACCAATCCAGGTTCTGCAAACCAGGCATTCACCTTAAGCGTTTTTTTTGTTTTGCAATACGTGATTAACATCCGCGCTGATACTAGCATGGCTGGTGACAGAAGTCATACGCGGGCGGAAACGGTGGCAGGTGATCGATAATTATTCAAAGGATTATCATCAAAGCCCTACGGCAGACAGGCGCAACGGCATGGGACACCGGTGCGCCTACCGTGATTAAGGTACCTTGACAAGAATATTACGACACGTTGGTGGTAACGAAACTAAACGTCGTAAACAAGTTCCTCCGATGGCTTGAAGAACCACATTTGATAGAGAGAAATCAACGCCTGCGCGGCGAAACACAGGCCCATGACGCCGCCGCTGATCAGTACCACGTAGGCAAATGGCGTGAACAGCTTGGTAAGATACCAGGAGGCGATATCAAACAAGATGGACAAAAACGGCAACGCGATAATCAGGCATTTCAGCCATTTGTGTCGCATATAGGCATGGCAGAAAATACTGCCGATAATAAAAAAGATAAAAGTTAGACCAAACAGGTGAATATGGGAAACACGTACCAGGGTGAAAATATCCATACCGGTATCCATCTGCGTCACCTTGGATACGTTCTTATAGCCCATCAGGTTGGGGATGTGAGGATTACTGCCATCGTGACAAACACTACATCGCTGCTCGATGATACGCGCCACGGGATCAAACTCTTCCTTTGTTGCACCGCGCCGGACCCAGGCGATAATTTCATGCTTTTGCTTGCTTGGCAGCATATTGGCCATTGGGCCTTTTAACGCCGACTCAAGCACCGTGTCACTCTTGCTGCCGCTATAAGCGATAATCAGGTCATTCACCGACAGCATGGGGTTACCATCACGACCCGCATGGGATTCAAATATATAAATCATTGCAAACAGATATCCGGTACTCAATACAATGATTGTGGCGGTGAACAAGGTACGCTGTCCCATAGGAAGGAAAGAAAAATGTACACAGCGCGGCGTTGGCTTACTGTCAGACACGAAAAACTCCCTTAATCCCGATATTTTGCCGGATTATTTTACGTTACAAATTTGTTGAATACAGTATCACAACGTACTGTTGGTACGTTGATTTATATCAGAATGATTGAAATTTGCAATTGATGATTGATAACCGATAACAAATTTACAAAAATTCTTGATTGACGTTATCGGTAAACTGTCGTGATTACCACCGAACCGCAATAATACACTTTATACGAGTTGGTATAAAGCCGGTACCCGTGGACAAATGACAGGACAAAGGCGAAATCGGGCCGGTAACGGCCGCGGCGGGAAGGAATATAGCACTAAAGAGATAGTGTAAAACCAAACCGAACGTGAGTTGGTCTACGCTGGCTTTGAACGTGATGTTACCTTACGTCGGGAAAAAAGGGGTTTATTTGCATTTTCCGGTGCATTTTATTAACAATTGCGCACAAGTTATGCGGGGAAAGTCATTGGCCGCATCAATGCTATTGCCATTACCGGCGTGGGCCATCCATGCGTTGTTACATTGCTTGCGCCTTGAAATGTACTGGGGTTCCGTCACCCAGGACACATTGGTACAGGACCCCGGGCTACCGATACCAAAACGGATACCCACTTCATAGGTTCCACATAACAACCATTGGTGTTTAATTTCCGCATCCACACCAAAATCCCCGGTATCCCTTAACCAGGCCTTGGCACCGTCAAATCGAAATTCCAGTTTTTTTGGTAAATTGGGTGAGCCAAAATCCATCGGCTTATGGGCAACGGCAGAATATTTTTTAAAAACGGGTTTGGATTGCGAATCCGCACTCACGAATTTGCTGGGCATGAATATCATAGCGCTCAGTATGATGAGCGCCATTGGGAGTACCAGCCTCCCGACTATGTTTGCCCGTTGCATATTTTCTGAGACATCATGGCTGCTACGTCGTTCCATTAAGCATTCATTCCCGGTTGGTTGACTTTAATATTGATTAGAACAAGAATCGTTTATTGTCCGCAAGCGCTGATATTGATACACATCAGGTAAATCTGTCGTTTCCACGCAAGACCGCGTTATAACCACCCATGGTCGTACCTTATCGGTTTCTATCCGTTTCTATCCGTTTTTAACAGCGATATAGATGTCAACACGGGATGTATCATCCTTGCGATACAGCTCGAAATCCGTGGTGAACAGTCGTTGATATGGCACCTCACTGGAAAAATAATTCCAGATGTACTCCCACATGGAGTAAATGATAGCAGGTACCTCCCCGCGTTGCGAAAATACCAGATAACGGCCCGCGGGAATTTCAATGGCAGCCATATCGTCGGGTAAGCTGCCCACGCTATGCACTTCATTACCGACAATGACTTGATACTTGCCACGATGATCAGAATCGTATCCGGTATAAACACCAAAAATGGTACCGTGTTCGGTGGCGAGTGGTATCTGTTGCTCGATATCCTCGCTAAAAAACGTTTGCCATAACGCGGGAATTTTCGCGGTATCTACGTGAGACTCATTGGCTTTGGACGTGGTTGTTTTAATTCCCACGATTTTTTTCGCCGTAACGGTTTTTTCCTGAATATCCATTATTGCTACTCACTCCCGGATGGCGCCGGTTCAATCCAGTTACCGAAAAAACGGCGGCGGCTTACGATAGTGCCTCGCCTGTTCATAGGCATAGGCATTGAAAATAACCCTGCTTCACTTAAAGTACTTAAATGCATTCCCAGTATCCGCAATCCCGCCCCTGATGTGGAATTCAATGCCACGTTCCTGTACCCGTTGGGTTCTATACCCGCGCCTGTTAAGGCTCCTGGCGTTTGACTTGTTGATAAAGGGCTTCCAGTTCGTCCAGTGACAGATCATGCGGCGATTGATGTTGTTGCCGGGCCAGTTGCTCCATGCCCCGGAAACGGCTTTCGAATTTGGCATTGGATAAGCGGGTGGCCCGCTCCGGATCGATGTCCAGGTGACGCGCCAGATTGGAAACGGCAAAAAACAAATCGCCGATTTCACCTTCAATTAATTCTTTCTCGGCGTTACTGGCGATTTCAGCCTTAACTTCTTCCAGTTCCTCGATAATTTTATCGAAAATGGGCTCCAGTTCCGTCCAGTCAAACCCCGCGCGAGCAGCCCGTTTTTGTAATTTCACCGCCCGGGTCAATGCGGGTAAAGCCACGGGAACACCATCCAGGATACCGGGAACATCACTGTTTTCTGCCTGCTGTTTTTGCCGGCGTTCGGCCTCTTTATGCTGTTCCCAGGCCTGGGTTTGTTGCTGGGCGTTATCGATCTGATCATCGCCGAACACATGGGGATGACGACGGCGCATTTTATCGACAATGCCCCCCACGACGTCTTCAAAGTCAAATTTCCCCGTTTCAGCCGCCATTTGGGCATGAAAAACAACCTGAAACAACAGGTCGCCCAACTCATCCTGCAACTCATCCCAATTGCGACGCTGAATCGCATCAACCACCTCATAGGCCTCTTCCAGGGTATATGGCGCAATACTGGCAAAGGTCTGCTGCTGATCCCAGGGGCAACCGGATTCCGGGTCCCGTAACTGTTTCATTATGCTTAACAAGCTGTGGATTTGACTCAAGAATCGCTCCCTAAGTAATTGATTGGCAAAGCGTTAAGAATCACAAAAAAATTAAATTATTCCGGGGTTGTAGCCGACTTTACTACTGTGATTTAATTCACTGTATCACTTCTGTAATTGTTAGAATATCTAGCTACCATTTACAGTCGTTACTGGTACGAGCCACTTAATTGATACCGATTCAGTATGCATAAGTTATTGAAAAGCGCAAAACTAACTGTGACTGCCGTAGCAATTATGCTATGCGCATCAATAAGTTATGCTGAAAACTTCGACACGCTTGCAGCAGGCCAGCAGGCCTTTAATGCGGGTAACTACAGTAAGGCCCTGAAACTGTGGCAAAAACTGGCAGACAAAGGCCAACCGGAAGCCCAGGTCTTTGTAGGGCTGGCCTACGCCAACGGCTGGGGCGTTAAAAAGAACCTCGAAGAAGCATCCAACTGGTATATGCGCGCCGCGGAAAACAACAGCGCGTCCGCCCAGTTTCTCCTCGGTCTTCACTATGTCACGACCGGCGTCAATATGTACGACGTTCGTGTCGGCATTAAGTGGTTGAAACGTGCCGCCAACAATGGTGACAAGCAGGCCATCCAGTTCCTGAAAAAAGCCAAGCGCCGTAACTGGTTCAGCGATCTGAAAAATGACAGCACGATCGATCGCTACAAATTAGAACGCGAAGGTAAAAATATACTGGAAAACATGTCTATCACCGCCA
This sequence comes from Gammaproteobacteria bacterium, assembly GCA_050116575.1. Taxonomy (GTDB): domain Bacteria; phylum Pseudomonadota; class Gammaproteobacteria; order SZUA-152; family SZUA-152; genus JAKEGK01. The sequence goes on from JASFOJ010000040.1 coordinate 23,467, forward strand.
ACGAAGTGCCCAAACTGCCAGCTCCGACAATGTAGGACGGTGACGAAAGGAAAGACATAGATAAGGCGTCATCCATTAAATCAAGCAAGCCCGGCAACCATTCCTGTACTTTTCCTCCCCATACCTCAACGTCCCTGTTTCCTGTCGTACGCATCAATACCACCATCACCAGTGCTTTCTGATATCAATTGTTGCACTTTCCAACACACATCGTAATAGTGATTGTTACTGATCTTTGTGGATACCGGCAAATGCCGCAATAACCTCATCATGACCTAGCCTGGCTCCGGTTTGTAGCCCGCCAGTTCCACATAGCCTTTTCCGGCCACGATGCGGTTATTGTCACGATACTTACCGGAAACTTTCACGGCCCCTTCCCAGTATCGTACGGTCAGGTTCAGCTCCTGGTCATTAATGGCAGGAGTCACCTGCAATTCCAGAGATTCCGACGGGATACTGATTTTCCAGGCCGATGGATATTGGATATTGGTGTGGGGACTCGTCCAATGGCGGATAACTTCGATATTCACATCGCTGGATGTCAATTCATGCTTGGTGCCATCTTCATCGACGATGGCTCCGGCACTATAGATATCTTTCGAACCGTCATCCCGACGCAAGGAATAAAACATGACCTCCCGCTTATCGTCCAGTTGCAAAGCAAACCAGTCCCATCCCACCTGGTCTTTGGCCAACCGGGAGGTGGACCATTCCCGATCAAGCCAGCTTTTGCCGGTCACCGAAAATTGGTTACCATTTATCATAATGCTGCCCACTGTCAGCATTCTGGTGATGGAATAGTAGTAGGACGCATTGCCCGGTTGATCGCTCTTAACGCTGTAGCCTTTGTCTCCCTGCAGGACGACGGGCTTGGATTTTCTTAACTCCAGCGAAACGCCAAAATTCTTATCGCGCGCCGTTAAATGAACAGGAAAAACCGTGTCTCCAATGGATTCCACCGACCAGTCATCCAGCCAGACTTTGAAATGCCTGGACTCGGACTCAACCCGCTCCCGGTAAAACACCCCGGCCCCGGCCAAGCCCAACGCATCGCGGCTAAAGCGCTCCGCATAATAAAATTTTTTATTGTCGATATCGGTCACCGCCAGATGCGCCATATAAATGTTATTGGCCCTCCAGGATGACATATTCTTTGGCTCTGGCGTATTACTGGAAATCACAATATTCGACGAAACATGATCCTCAGGCGGAGGATTTAACGCGATCCGGAATATCGTTAACTCATAACCATAACGCTGTCCGGTGGTCGCTTGAACGTTGCCGGTGAAATACCACCACTCGTGCCGAAATTCAGGATGTGCCGCATGATCACGGGGAAAATTAAATTCGCGGGGCTTGTAAGCACGGGCATAATTACCGGTAATGTCATCCCCCATGGCCTCCCTGAGTGTAATGGATCCCCGGTTATTCAGATCTGACGCCGACTGGCAACTCACCAGTATCGGTAAGCTCAAACTTAATATCATTAGCCAGCGGAGCAATGAACTCAATACGCACATTGGTTATTCCTCCCGCAAGGCGTTGACCGGATTACTCTTGGACATCTTGAATGCCGGTATCATACCCGCAATCATTGCCGCGGTGATGGCCAACAGCAGCGATTGAACGAACAGCATGGGATCCAGGGTAATATCCATTGACCAGCCAAATGAACGCCGGTTAATGACAAAAATCAGCACCGCCGCCAATATCAATCCCAGGGGTATGGCCAGTATTCCCGCAATGGCGCCAATCAGACCCGTTTCTCCGCTGACCATCAACCATACTTCCTGCGGAGTCAAACCCAGCACGCGAAATAACGCCACCTCGGCCCGGCGTTCAAACTGTATGGACATTAACGCGCTGACAATGCCAACAAATGCCACAAATATCGCCAACAGCCGTAATACTTCCGTTACTACGAAGGTACGGTCAAACACCCGGATGGAGGCTTGCTTGATAGCCAGATTGGACTTGATAATCAATTCCTGCTCGGGTTCATCGGCCTGTGCTTTGACCTGATAATCCGCCACCACCGCCCGTAGCTTGTCAATAAAGTAATCCACGTTAACACTGGGGTCGGTATGCAAACCCAATGACGTTATCGAATCGTCGTCCCAGTAACGCTGGTAGGTATCGCGATAGATTGTCACAACACCCCGATCGGAACTGTAATCCACATAAATGCCCGCCACCCGGAAACTCTTCAGCCCTTTATCCGTTGGCAACACCATCATCTCGCCAACGTCAATATCATGATGATATGCATAGGGTTCGGAGACCAGCAAGGCGTCTTCCTGAAAAAACCCCTGCTCGGCAGTTGCATAATCCCCTTCCTTTAATTCAAACGAGCTGAACAAACTGACCGGGATTTTTAATACATGCAGATCGGTGATACCTTTGGGGGCGTGGAGTTGCACATCACGCCGGATACTGATGGCACGGATTTCCGGCATTTGCCGGAACCTGTCCACCCACGCGGGAGACAAGTTACCTTTGCCAGTGCTGGCGTTCACCCCCGGTGTAGTGACGAAAATGTTTGCTTGCAAACTGTTATCCAGCCACGCGATCACCGACCCGCGGAAACTGTCGATCATGACCGCAACACCAATGGTGGTGGCAATCGCAACGGACAATGATGCCACCGCAATACTGGTGCGACTCAACGATGAACTGACACTGCGCGCGGAGATATTGCCCAGTGCCCCGAATACTTTGTGGTGCAGGGGCACGGAAAGATTAACTAGCGTCAGGGTAAGTTGTGGCACGTAAAGCGCGAAACCGGCGATAATGGAAAACAGGCCGGCAAAACTCAGCCATAAAAAGTCATTGGGAATCAGCAATACCAGGGCACCCAGCGCAATAAGACCGCCGCCGATCCATTTGGTCCATTTAAACGCCTCCCGGTATTTTGCTTCCAAAGTCGAACGGGTCAACGACGCCCGGGGTGTCGACTTGGTTGCTTCATAAGCCGGAATAAGACCGGTAACCGCTGTCGCCACCACACCGATGGTGATCCCCTTGAGAATAACCAGGTAGGAAATATCCAGCTTATTCACGTTTAACACGAAATACAGATCATTAATCGTGCGGGTGACCAGCCCTAACAATCCCTCGGCCAGCACAATGCCAATAAAGATTCCCAACCAGGTGGAGACGACGCCGATAAATAATGATTCGGCGAAAATCATTTTAAACACTTCCCGCCGGGTCACACCGACGGTACGCAATGCCCCGATAATCTGCCGGCGTAATACCACCGAAAAGGTCATGGTGTTGTAAATCAGGAACATTCCCACAATCAACGCCAACAGACTCAATGCCGTCAGGTTGGTTTCGAAGGCCTTGGTCATCTGGGCCAGCGCGTTGTTTCGGGCGTTGGCGCTGATAATATCAATATTCGTGGGCAGCGAGACTTTCAGGTCCTGCAGGGCTGTTTTACCTTCCCGCGTGTCCGGCAGGATCACGTCGATTCGCGACAGATATCCCTGCATTCCAAGCACCTCCTGCGCCGTTGCAATATCCACAAACAGCATGGATGACAACGCCAGGCGGTCTATGTCCTGGTGGTCGTCGATGAATCCCACAACCGTAAACCGCTGTTCGGCGCCGGCAATCAGAAAGGTCAGTTGTTCATTGAGTTTAACGCCCAGGCGCGCAGCGGCAGATTTGGCGAGAATAACGGTATTGGGTTCTCCCAAAAACCTTGTGTAATCGATGTCACCGATGGTGTGATTCAAATGACCTCGAAACGGCGTTTCGGCAAAAAGATCAACGCCCACCAACTTGAACACGCCGTTGCTGTTATTATTTGCAGATCCTGGTTTACCGATCAGTTTAGCGTAACCTTCCACGACCGGCGCAAGGTGTGAAATGCCTTCGCGCTCCCGCAACTCAGGATACAGATCTTCCGGTACCCCGTCTGAAACGCCAATGATTTGATGGGTGGCCCGCCCTGTTAAGGCGTCCGCCGATATTTCAAATGCCGTATTTGCACTATTATTGATGAGATCAATAGCAACGACAACCGCCACGCCCAATGTTATACCCACGGTCGACAGGATAACTTGCCACGGATGCCTTACGTAGTGGCGTACAGTCGCTTTCCACAAAATCACACCGCGTTACCTTTATTTGACTGCTGTTCTATCAACTGCCCCTTGCGGAATACAAAGACCCGGTCCGCCAGTTGGGCAACTTCCTGGCTGTGGGTCACCAGCACCAGGGTTTTGCCTTCCTTTCGAACCAGCGTCGTCATCAGGTTGAGTACCTGGCGGCTGGTATCAGAATCCAGATTGCCGGTAGGTTCATCAGCTAGTAACAATAAAGGTTTATGAATAAGAGCGCGCAAAATAGCCACACGTTGCTGTTCACCGCCGGACAGCTTGTCGGGAAAACTGTTGATGCGGTCCGTCAGGCGTACCGCGCTTAACAGCCGCGCCACGTGCTCCTGGTGGGCTTTTTTGAGTTTGCCCGTCAGCTCAAGTGGTAACAATACGTTTTCCAGCACCGTCAGGGTTGGAATCAGATTGAACAACTGAAAAACAAAACCGATATATTGGCGCCGAAACAGCGTGCGATCCTGTTCCGAGAGGTTGGTCAAATCGATGTCATTAATAATGACCTGCCCGGAACTGGGTTCATCAATTCCACTGAGAATGTTTAACAACGTGGATTTTCCGGAACCGCTGCGACCCAGCAATACGACAAATTCCCCGGGTTGAATCTCCAGATCAACATCCCGGAACACCAATCGTTGCTGATCACCCTCGGTATAATATTTACTGATGTTGACTAAATTAATATGTGCCGAATTGGACATTGGCTTTACCGTTATTTTTTATTATTAGCGCGAGTTTTTGTATTTTACCAATACTTTCGCGCACCCCTGCATCAGGTTGTAATGAATCATTTTGCACTAAGTTATTTTGCCATAAATTATCCCCGGCTTGTGATTAAAACAGCATCCATCAACGGGTGTACGTTAAAAAACGATGATTAATAATAAAGCGTAGGGAGTTTTCCGAATGAACTGGATTCAGTTAACAACGTTTTGAGCCGTTGTTTTCTGGACCACCGCTTGTTGCGCTGTTGAAGGCGCATTAGTTGATGCACTAACCCGGACCAACGCGTCCTTAAACGCTTTGCCGCTTACAGCGAATTGATCCAATTTTTCTGCGCCAGACGCTAAATATGCTACGGCTCGCGAATCCCCGTCCCTGGCTGCTATTTTCATTAATGCCTGACCGCGAACAGCGTTACCACTTTTAAACGCCATCATGGCTTCGCTGTATGTGCATGCCTCCGCATACACATTGGATACCACAATGGTGGAAAAAATAAATGCGCAACATGCAATGAAAGATCTGAACATTGTAATTCGGTTACCGTGTGATTCGATTGACGTATCTGTATCGCTTGATTGACAATATATCGGTTATAATTTATCCAAATACGGCGCATAACGACGCTACATCACATGCAATTGGCACTTGATTGACACTTAACTGCAGCTATCCGACACATGCCCTGAGGGTAAAGCAGCCACAGAGATTTCTGTGTTAAGTTATGGCATTTGTCGTGGATGATGTCAATCGCCTGACGGCCAACGGATGCCAAAATAAGCGATAAGTCGCGATATAACTGTTTGATTATCATACAATTAAATTCTGAATCCACATTTAGACTAAATTTAAATCAATACTTATGGCCACTTTGATACTCGCCTCGTCCTCACCTTTCCGGCAAGACATACTGCGCAAATTAAACCTGAAATTCGACAGCGACGCGCCTGATATCGATGAACAGAGAAAGGACAACGAACCGGCCGCCGACATGGTGCAACGACTGGCCGAGAACAAAGCCAGGGCAGTGGCCAACCGGCATCCGGATGCACTGATTATCGGCTCGGACCAGGTGGCGGTACTCGACGACACCATTCTGGGTAAACCCCACTCCCATGAAAATGCGGTACGGCAATTGCGGGCCGCTTCCGGCAAACGGGTAACATTCCTCACCGGCCTTTGCCTGTACAACAGTGCAAGCGAGCACTCGCAAGTCAGTTGCGTGCCGTTTACCGTTTATTTCCGTACCCTGAACGATGAGCAAATCGAACGTTATTTACAACAGGACCAGCCGTACAACAGCGCCGGCAGTTTCAAATCGGAGGGATTGGGCATTACCCTGTTTGAAAAACTCGAAGGCGATGATCCCAACACGTTGATTGGCCTGCCCGTGATCGAGCTGGTGCGTATGCTGGCTAATGAAGGGGTGCAAGTTCCATAATCGGTGGCATTGAATGAGAAAGTGGATATGAGCGTTTAGTGTTTGCAAGACCCATGTATACGTTAATTTGCAAAGTTAGGAATTAGCTCTTGTTCCCGCGCTCCGCATAGAAACGCACAACACCGGATCCCGGAGTAGATGCCTGCCTTGCAGGGGCACGGAACCAACGCCGCCTCGCTTGCAAGCAAGCTCCTACACCTGTAGCTTGTACTGCCGACGTCCGCACCGCAGGCAATAACCCTTTGGTTTGGTACCTTCACCGCCTTGTGTGCAAGGCAATCTCCTACACTGGAATGATGTAAATGCTCTCGTTCCCACGCTCTGCGTGGGAACGCACAGCGCCGGATCCTCGAGTAGAAACCTGTCATGCAGCGGCACAGAACCAACGCCGCCTCGCTTGCGAGCAAACCCCTACACCCGTAGCTTATGCTGCAGACGGCCGCACCGCTAGTTCCCGGCGTTCAGCTTTGGCATTGGGCTGCTAAGATCAAAACAATGATGTAAATTCTCTGCGTCTTGGCGCCTTTGCGTAAAAAAAACGGTTCGACTAAGACGCCAAAGGTTTTATAGATACGCCATGATCGGCGGGTTTGGCATCCTTGAACAACGCGAAAAAATTACGGGTCGTATACTCTGCCACGTCTTCCACGGTTTCGTCGCGCAATGCGGCAATATGTTCGGCCACGTAACGCACCAGGGCGGGATGGTTGGGTTTGCCACGGTAGGGTACCGGCGCCAAGTAGGGTGAATCTGTTTCAATCAGTATTCGATCCTTGGGCATTTGTTTGGCCACTTCCATCAATTCTTTGGCCGATTTAAAAGTGACGATGCCGGAGAACGATATGTAGAAGTTGAGATCCATGGCCCGTTTGGCGGTTTCCCAGTCTTCCACGAAACAATGCATCACGCCGCCCACTTCATCGGCGTTTTCTTCCGCCAGAATTTTCAGGCAATCGGGGGTGGATTCTCGGTTATGGATGATCAACGGCTTGCCGCATGCCTTAGCAGCCGCAATGTGTTGCCGGAAACGTTCCCGTTGCCAGTCGAGATTGCCTTCGCTGCGAAAATAGTCCAGTCCGGTTTCGCCAATGGCCACGATGTTCGGGTCATCGGCCATTGATACCAGTTCGTCCGCCGTGGGTTCCCTGCCCTCGGTGACGTTGGGATGCACACCGACCGATGCCGATACAAAATCGTGTTGCTGAACGATGGATAACATATCGGGAAAATCTTCGAGGTCAATGGACACACACAGCATGTGGCCGACGCCGTACTGCTGTGCCTGGTCAACGGCGCCCTGCAAGCCGCTATCCCAGGCGTCGAGCTTTAAACAATCGAGATGGCAATGGGAATCAACCAGAAAATGTGACATAAAATCTTCTCACCGAAATCAACTCACTTGCGCTCCCACGCTGAGCGTGGGAGCGAGGGGCTCATTCAAGCATGGGAGCCAGGAACATCTCCGACCACGCGGACCATGAAAGCTAGAAAAAATCGTCTCATCGAATTTAACCTGGCGCTCCCACGCGGAGCGTGGGAGCGAGGGGTTCAATAAAAAAACGTGCGTAGTATAAAAAGATCAGCGCTGAATTGCGAACCGGATGAGAATGCAATTCCCCTGTAGGAACTGTGGTTGCGGATTAGGATTGAACTGAACGGTACAGCTGCGATACCGCCTACATCGTGTGGGTCTGGCGGTCAGATTTGAGGGCGCCCGCCAGATAGCCTTCGATTTTGTTGCGGATCTGGCCGTTGTCCTGGTCACTGAACTGTACGCCAATGCCGGCCAGGCGGTTGCCTTGCGAGCCGGTCGGGGTGATCCAGACAATTTTGCCGGCCACCGGCAGTTTTTCCTTTTCGTCCATCAGCGTCAGCAGCATGAATACTTCATCGCCCAGCTTGTATTTTTTATTGGTGGGAATAAATAGGCCGCCGTTTTTAATAAACGGCATATACGCCGTATACAGGGAGCTCTTGTCCTTGATGGCCAGTGAAAGTATGCCGCCTTGTTTGAATCCGCCTGGGCCT
>JASFOJ010000041.1:0-31555 GCA_050116575.1 Gammaproteobacteria bacterium
TGTCGCCCATCACCTTGGTGATCGCCGCTGTCAATGTGGTCTTACCGTGGTCAACGTGACCGATCGTTCCTACATTCACATGCGGTTTCGTTCGTTCGAATTTTTCCTTGGACACGATGGATACCCCTTCTTGCTATATCGAATATAAAGTTGAGTTACTAAGAAGCTTTTTGAATCACTGCATCGGCGACACTGCTCGGCGCCTGAGCATACTTACTGAACTGCATGGAATAAGTTGCCCGGCCCTGGCTCATGGAGCGCAGATCCGTCGCATATCCAAACATTTCCGCCAGTGGTACTTCGGCGTGAATGTTTTTGCCACTAACACCATCTTCCATACCATGCACGATGCCGCGGCGACGATTTAAATCGCCCATCACATCGCCCATATAATCTTCCGGCGTGACAACATCGACCTGCATGATCGGCTCCAGCAATACCGCCCCAGCTTCCAGGGCGCCTTTTCTAAAAGCCATGGAACCGGCCATTCTAAAGGACACTTCATCGGAATCCACGTCATGATAGGAACCGTCATAAAGCGCCACTTTCGCATCTTCGATGGGATACCCTGCCAACACACCGTTTTGCATCTGGTCCTTGACACCGGCTTCCACCGCACCGATGTATTCCCTGGGAACCGCACCGCCCACAATTTCATTAACAAATTCGAATCCGGCGCCCGCTTCGGCAGGTTCGATGCGTAGCCACACGTGACCGTATTTACCGCGGCCGCCGGTTTGCTTAACGTATTTGCCTTCCGTTTGCACGGTTTTGGTTATGGCTTCACGGTAAGCCACCTGCGGCGCACCCACGTTGGCTCCCACTTTGAATTCGCGCAGCAAACGATCGACAATAATCTCAAGGTGCAGCTCGCCCATTCCGGAAATAATCGTTTGACCGGATTCTTCGTCGGTATGAACACGAAACGACGGGTCTTCCTGCGCCAGCTTTCCAAGGGCGATACCCATTTTTTCCTGGTCAACCTTGGTTTTCGGTTCGATGGCCACGGAAATAACCGGCTCCGGAAACTCCATGCGCTCCAGGGTTATCACGTTGTTGATGTCACACAGGGTGTCACCGGTAGTGACATCTTTCAGCCCCACGGCGGCAGCGATATCACCGGCCCGGACTTCTTTGATTTCTTCACGGCTGTTGGCGTGCATTTGCAGAATACGGCCGATGCGTTCTTTTTTGCTTTTTACCGGGTTGTAAACCGTATCACCGGAATTCAACACGCCGGAATAAACGCGGAAAAACGTTAAGGTACCCACAAACGGGTCGGTGGCAATTTTAAATGCCAGTGCCGCAAACGGTTCGTCGTCGGAAGAATGGCGCAACGCTTCGGTTTCGTCCTTGTCGTCCAGGTGGCCCTTGATGGCCAACACATCGGTAGGACTGGGCATATAATCCACCACCGCATCCAGCATGGCCTGCACGCCCTTGTTCTTGAACGCTGATCCACACAAAGTAGGAACAACTTCGTTGGCCAGGGTTCGGATACGCAACCCTGTCTTAATGTCTTCTTCAGAGAGGGTGCCTTCTTCCAGGTATTTTTCCATTAACTCTTCGTTGGCTTCGGCGGCCGCTTCCACCATCTTCTCACGCCATTCCTCGCACTGTGATTGCATTTCTGCGGGGATGTCATGGAGCTCATAGGTGGCGCCCATGTCGGCTTCGTTCCACATGATGGATTTCATGCGGATCAGGTCCACGACGCCTTTGAACTCTTCCTCAGCACCGATCGCCAGCTGAATGGGAACCGGGTTGGCTCCAAGACGATCCTTGATCTGGTTAACCACGCGCAAAAAGTCCGCCCCGGCACGGTCCATTTTATTAACGAACGCCATACGGGGCACCTGGTATTTGTTCGCCTGCCGCCAGACCGTTTCCGACTGCGGCTCGACACCGCCAACGGCACAAAATACCGCACAGGCACCATCCAGCACCCGCAACGAACGCTCCACTTCGATGGTGAAGTCCACGTGCCCTGGTGTATCAATAATATTGATGCGATGTTGCGGATACTGCTTGTCCATACCCTGCCAGAAACAGGTGGTTGCCGCGGACGTAATAGTGATGCCGCGCTCCTGTTCCTGCTGCATCCAGTCCATAACGGCGGCGCCGTCGTGCACTTCACCGATTTTGTGGGAAATGCCGGTATAGAACAGGATCCGCTCGGTCGTCGTGGTTTTGCCCGCGTCAATATGGGCCATAATGCCGATATTGCGATAGCGTTCAATTGGAGTCTTGCGAGCCACGATCTACGACCTCATCAATCCTAAAAGTTTCTTTAAAACCTTAAATAAGTGATTACCAGCGATAATGGGCAAACGCTTTGTTGGCTTCCGCCATGCGATGCACATCTTCGCGCTTTTTCACAGCCGAACCACGGTTGTCCGCGGCGTCCAGCAATTCACCGGCCAGGCGGCGTTCCATGGATTTTTCGCCACGCTTGCGGGCGGCGTCCACAATCCAGCGCATAGCCAACGTCGTACGGCGATTAGCCCGCACTTCTACAGGCACTTGATAAGTTGCACCACCGACGCGGCGGGATTTCACCTCCACCATGGGACGTACATTGTCCAGCGCCTGGTTCAACAGCTCCACCGGCTCGCCTTTCAACTTATCAACGACTTGGTCCAACGCGTGATAGACAATTTTTTCCGCCACGGATTTCTTGCCATTCAGCATGAGAATATTAATAAATTTGGCCACCGTGCCGTCCCGGTATTTTGGGTCGGGTAAAATAATTCGTTTTGCTGCAACGCGTCTTCTCGCCATTGTGTAATCCTAAATATTCTCTTAGCTGTAATTTGTTATGTTTGTTAAATACCAAACCCTGTCATCAAAAAAGCTGCATCAAGCCTTGGGCCGCTTGGCACCATATTTGGAACGCCCCTGTTTACGATCGGATACGCCGGAGGTGTCAAGACTGCCACGCACCGTGTGGTATCGAACACCAGGCAAATCTTTAACACGGCCACCGCGGATTAGTACCACTGAGTGCTCCTGCAAATTATGTCCTTCGCCCCCGATATAAGTGGTCACCTCGTGACCATTCGTCAGACGAACACGCGCCACCTTACGTAGCGCCGAATTGGGCTTTTTAGGTGTCGTGGTATACACGCGGGTACACACACCGCGGCGCTGAGGACAGGCTTCCAACGCCGGCACATTTGTCTTAACCACTTGTTTTACCCGTGGTTTTCGTACTAGCTGGTTAATCGTAGGCATTCAATTCTCCGACCATAATAAAAGACAGGCGAGACAACTCGCCTGTCAGAGGAGCGCGAATTTTAGGCGTAAGTGACGGTTCTGTCAAGTCTTCGCCGGGATTGGCCGACTAGGAACTGACGATTTCTTCCTCACTGCCGCCCGTGGTGGAAGGTTGTTCCTCCGCCACCGGGGGCGCCGGCATTTCTTCGGGGGCCTGGCGTTTGCGTTGGCGCTCGAGGTGATAGGCAAGACCGGTCCCGGCCGGGATCAGACGTCCCACGATGACGTTTTCCTTCAGACCGCGCAAGTAGTCCACTTTGCCGCTGACCGATGCCTCGGTCAACACACGAGTGGTTTCCTGGAAGGAGGCGGCGGAAATAAAGGATTCGGTGGCCAGTGACGCCTTGGTGATACCCAGCAGCAACGGATCGAACTTGGCCGGTTCCTTGCCGCGGGCGATCAATTCGTCATTGGCATCAAGCACCTGGGCTTTTTCCACCTGCTCGCCCTTCAGATACTTGCTGTCTCCGGGCTGCGATATTTCCACCCGGCGCAGCATTTGGCGCACGATGACTTCGATGTGTTTGTCGTTGATCTTCACCCCCTGCAGGCGGTAAACCTCCTGCACCTCATTGGCGATGTAGATCGACATTTCCTCGACACCCAGCAGTCGCAGGATATCATGCGGATTGGGAGCACCATCGGCTATCGTCTCACCTTTTTCCACATGCTCACCTTCGAATGCCGTGATATGCCGCCATTTGGGGATCAGTTCTTCATAGGCCTCGCCTTCATTGGGTGTAATAACCAGACGGCGCTTGCCCTTGGTTTCCTTACCAAAGCCAATAACCCCTGAAATTTCAGCCAGGATCGCCGACTCCTTCGGTTTACGCGCTTCGAACAGTTCGGCCACACGCGGCAAACCACCGGTAATATCACGGGTTTTGGATGATTCCTGCGGTATACGGGCGATAACGTCACCCACTTCGGCTTTGTTGCCATCTTCCATGACCACGACGGCGCCTGCCGGCAATACATAGTGGGCCGGGACTTCACTGCCGGCGATACACAGATCTTCACCGGATTCATCCACCAACTTCACGAGGGGACGCAGATCCTTGGCGGCGCTGCCCCGCTGTTTAGGATCGGTGATCACCAGACTGGACAGACCGGTCACTTCGTCGATTTCACGTTGTACCGTTACACCTTCAATGAAGTCGTTGAACTTAATGGTGCCCGCAACCTCGGTAATGACCGGGTGTGTATGGGGATCCCAACTGGCCACGATCTGGCCCGCGTCCACCTTGTCATCGTCGTATACGGAAATCTCCGCACCATAGGGTACCTTGTAACGTTCCCGCTCCCGGTGATGGGAATCCAGGACCGTGATTTCACCGGAACGTGATACGGCCACCAGGTTACCGTTGGTCCGTTGCACGGTCTTAATATTATGCATACGGATGGTACCGCCCGACTTGACCTGGATATTATTGGCGGCGGCTGCCCGGGATGCCGCACCCCCGATATGGAAGGTACGCATGGTTAGCTGGGTACCCGGCTCACCGATACTCTGGGCGGCAATAACGCCCACTGCCTCACCGATATTGACCTTGTGACCGCGCGCCAGGTCACGGCCGTAACACATGGCGCAGACCCCGTAGCGGGTTTCACAGGTAATGGGCGAGCGGGCAATAAGCTGGTCAATACCTTTTTCTTCCAGCATGTTGACCAATCCTTCATCGAGTAACGTGCCCCTGGGAACCAATACCTCATCGGAACCCGGAACCAGAACATCCGCTGCGATAACCCGACCCAGCACGCGTTCACTCAACGTTTCAACTACGTCGCCGCCTTCGACCAACGGTTGTTTCACCAGCCCTCGCTCGGTACCGCAATCCGGTTCCACGACCACCAGGTCCTGGGCCACATCCACAAGACGGCGGGTCAGATAACCGGAGTTCGCGGTCTTTAATGCGGTGTCCGCCAGACCTTTACGTGCACCATGGGTAGAAATAAAGTACTGCAATACGTCAAGACCTTCCCGGAAGTTTGCGGTAATCGGCGTTTCGATAATGGAGCCGTCCGGTTTTGCCATCAGGCCACGCATACCCGCCAACTGGCGAATCTGCGCCGCACTACCACGTGCCCCGGAGTCCGCCATCATAAAAATGGAGTTAAACGACCGCTGCTTGACCGTGTTGCCCTGGGCGTCCTTAACATCATAGGTCCCCAGACCGTCCATCATCGCTTTGGCTACCTGATCGTTCGTGTTGGACCAGATATCCACCACTTTATTATAGCGCTCACCATTGGTCACCAGACCGGAGTTATACTGGTCTTCGATTTCTTTTACCTGGGCTTCGGCCTTGTCGATAATGGAATACTTATCACCAGGAATAAGCATGTCGTTAATACCAAACGACACCGCGGCCCGGGTTGAGAAATTGAATCCCATGTACATCAGCTGGTCGGCAAAAATAACCGTCTCTTTCAAGCCAACCTGGCGATAGCACAGGTTAATGATGTTGGATATAGCTTTCTTGGTCATGGGCTGATTCACGGTATCCACGGACAATTGCTCCGGCAAAATACCCATAATCAACGCGCGGCCGATGGTGGTTTCTATAAGGCGGCTAAAATGGACCTTTTCGCCTTCGTCGTTGGTTTTAACATCGCGCACACGCACTTTCACCTTGGCGTGCAGTTTTACCAACCCGGACTGGTAAGCCCGTTGTACCTCGGCAATGTCCGCAAAGACCATGCCTTCGCCCGGCACATTGACCGCCTCGCGGCTCATGTAGTACAGACCAAGCACCACGTCCTGGGATGGCACGATAATCGGCTCGCCGTTGGCCGGCGACAGAATATTGTTACTGGACATCATTAATGCCCGGGTTTCCATCTGCGCTTCAATGGACAACGGTACGTGAACCGCCATCTGGTCACCGTCAAAGTCGGCGTTAAACGCGGTACAGACCAGCGGGTGCAACTGAATGGCTTTACCTTCAATCAGCACCGGCTCAAAAGCCTGAATACCCAGACGGTGCAAAGTGGGCGCGCGGTTAAGCATGATGGGGTGTTCACGAATCACCTCTTCGAGAATATCCCATACTTCTGGTCCTTCGCGTTCCACCATTTTCTTGGCGGCCTTAATGGTCGTTGCCAGACCGCGTAATTCCAGCTTGCTGAAGATAAACGGCTTAAACAACTCCAACGCCATTTTCTTGGGCAAACCACACTGATGCAGTTTGAGCGTGGGACCCACCACGATAACCGAACGGCCGGAATAATCCACGCGCTTACCCAGCAGGTTCTGGCGAAAGCGGCCCTGTTTGCCCTTGATCATATCAGCCAGTGATTTGAGCGGACGCTTATTGGAACCGGTAATGGCCCGGCCACGACGGCCGTTATCCAACAGCGCATCGACGGATTCCTGCAGCATGCGCTTTTCGTTGCGCACAATAATATCCGGCGCGTTGAGCTCCAGCAGCCGGCGCAGACGATTGTTACGGTTGATGGCGCGGCGATATAAATCATTTAAATCCGAGGTCGCGAAACGTCCGCCATCCAGCGGTACCAGCGGACGCAATTCCGGCGGCAGCACCGGCAGTACGGTCATCACCATCCATTCCGGGCGGTTGCCGGATTCCAGAAACGCTTCCACCAGCTTCAAGCGCTTGGTGAGTTTCTTGTATTTAGTTTCCGATTTGGTGGCTTCGATTTCCTCGCGTAACTCGTTCATTTCCTTTTGCAGGTCGAGGCTGTGCAACAGTTCATACACGGCTTCGGCACCCATGCGGGCATCAAACTCGTCACCGTATTCTTCGATGGCATCGAGATACTGCTCGTCAGTAAGCAGTTGACCGCGCTCCAGCTGGGTCATACCCGGATCGATCACCACGAACGCCTCGAAATACAATACACGTTCGATGTCACGCAAAGTAACATCCAGCAATAAGCCGATACGCGATGGCAGGGATTTCAAAAACCAGATATGGGCAACGGGGCTGGCCAGCTCGATGTGCCCCATACGCTCGCGGCGTACCTTGGCCAGGGTGACCTCGACGCCGCATTTTTCGCAAATAACACCCCGATGCTTCAGGCGCTTGTACTTGCCGCACAGGCATTCGTAGTCCTTGATAGGCCCGAATATCTTGGCGCAAAACAAACCGTCGCGCTCGGGCTTGAAGGTACGGTAGTTAATGGTCTCGGGCTTTTTTACCTCCCCGTAAGACCATGAGCGAATTTTCTCAGGCGACGCCAACCCGATACGGATAGCATCAAAATCTTCTGATTGACCCTGGCTTTTGAGTATCTTGAGTAGATCTTTCATTGTATCTCCTGCCGCGTTATGCGGTTTACAATCGAGTTACCCGGAATGTGCTAAGCGGATCGTTCACTATTCCTGTTCAAGTTCGATATCAATGCCCAACGAACGTATTTCCTTGATTAATACGTTGAATGATTCGGGCATACCGGCATCCATTCGATGGTCGCCATCGACAATGTTTTTGTACATCTTGGTTCTGCCGTTAACATCATCGGACTTGACCGTTAACATTTCCTGCAATGTATACGCTGCACCATAAGCTTCCAGTGCCCACACTTCCATTTCACCGAAGCGTTGACCGCCGAACTGCGCTTTACCACCCAGCGGCTGTTGGGTAACAAGACTGTACGGTCCGGTGGAACGGGCGTGCATCTTGTCATCAACCAGATGGTTCAGCTTAAGCATATACATGTAACCAACGGTAACGGGACGCTCAAACGCCTCGCCGGTGCGACCGTCAAAAAGCGTTGTCTGACCCGAGTCCGGCAGACCCGCCAGCTTGAGCATGCGGCGAATTTCATCTTCGGTAACACCGTCGAATACCGGTGTTGCCATGGGCACCCCTTTGGAAAGGTTAATCGCCATTTCAATTACTTCGTCGTCGGTCAGGGTGTCAAGATCAAGTTTGACACCTTCGCCTTGGTTGTAGATCTCGTCAAGAAACGCACGCAATTCCGCCACGTTGCGTTGTGCTTCCACTAATTCACCAATCTTCTTGCCAAGACCTTTGGCAGCCCATCCAAGATGGGTTTCCAGTACCTGGCCGACGTTCATCCGTGACGGCACACCCAGTGGGTTCAATACGATATCAACCGCCTGACCGTCCGCGCTGTGGGGCATGTCTTCCACAGGAACAATCATGGAAATAACACCCTTGTTACCGTGGCGTCCGGCCATTTTGTCACCGGGCTGGATACGGCGCTTAACGGCGAGATAGACTTTCACCATTTTCAATACACCGGGCGCCAGTTCGTCCCCGGAGGTCAATTTATTGCGCTGGTCCTCGAAATGGGCGTCCAGTTTGGCACGCTGCTTTTTAAGTTGCTCGGCAAGCACTTCCAACTGTTGATTGGCCGCTTCGTCACGCAGCCGGATCTCGAACAGTTTATCCTGCGGCACTTCGGCCAGATATTCTTCAGTAACTTTCGAGCCCGCCTTCAGGTCGTTAGGACCGCCTTCAGCCACTTTGTTGAGAATGACTCTTCTAGCCCGCGCATACGCATCGTCCTCGATAATGCGGTACTGGTCTTTGAGGTCCTTTTCGACGCGCGCTAGTTCCGATTCCTGGATCTGCATGGCCCGGGAATCCTTTTCGACGCCGTCGCGGGTGAATACGCGCACATCGACCACCGTGCCATCCATGCCCGACGGTACCCGCAACGAGGTATCCTTAACGTCGGAGGCCTTTTCACCAAAGATGGCCCGCAGCAATTTTTCTTCCGGTGTTAACTGAGTTTCGCCTTTAGGCGTCACCTTACCCACCAGAATGTCACCGGGTTTGACCTCGGCCCCCACATAGACAATTCCCGCCTCGTCCAGCTTGGACAGGGCGCTTTCACCTACGTTGGGAATATCACTGGTCACTTCCTCCGATCCCAGCTTGGTATCACGTGCCATGCACGTGAGTTCCTCAATGTGAATCGTGGTATACCGGTCTTCCTGGACAACACGCTCGGAAATAAGAATGGAGTCCTCAAAGTTGTAACCGTTCCACGGCATAAACGCCACCAGCATGTTCTGGCCCAGCGCCAGCTCACCCATGTCGGTACTGGGTCCATCGGCCAGCACATCACCGCGGGCAACTACGTCACCGGGTTTGACCAGCGGCTTCTGGTTGATACAGGTGTTCTGGTTGGAACGGGTGTACTTGGTGAGATTGTAAATATCAACACCCGGTTCTTCCGGTGCCGTTTCTTCATCATTTATGCGCACCACGATGCGCGCCGCATCAACGGAGTCCACGGTGCCACCACGACGCGCCACCACGGCAACACCGGAGTCGATCGCCACCACGCGTTCCATGCCGGTTCCCACCAGGGGTTTTTCCGCCAGTAACGTGGGCACTGCCTGGCGTTGCATGTTGGACCCCATCAAGGCACGGTTGGCGTCGTCGTGTTCCAGGAACGGAATCAGCGATGCCGCCACGGACACAATCTGGCGCGGTGATACGTCAACGTATTGCACCTGTTCCGGCAATGTCATGGTAAATTCATTCAAATGCCGGCAGGAGACCAGGCTGTCCAGCAGCTTTCCGGACTTGTCCATGTTCACATTGGCCTGGGCGATGACAAATTGTCCTTCTTCGATGGCGGACAGGTATTCGATCTCGTTGGTGACCTTACCGTTTATCACTTTACGATAGGGTGTTTCCAGAAAGCCGTACTCGTTGGTACGGGCATAAACCGCCAGTGAGTTAATCAGGCCGATATTCGGACCTTCCGGTGTTTCGATAGGGCAAACGCGGCCATAATGGGTGGGATGCACGTCGCGCACCTCGAACCCGGCGCGTTCCCGGGTCAAACCACCCGGCCCCAATGCGGAGACGCGGCGTTTGTGGGTGACCTCCGACAGCGGATTGTTCTGGTCCATAAACTGGGACAACTGGCTGGAGCCGAAAAACTCTTTAATGGCCGCCGACACCGGCTTGGCATTAATCAACTCCTGAGGCATCAGGCCTTCACTTTCCGCCAGGCTCAAGCGTTCCTTGACGGCACGTTCAACACGCACCAGCCCCACACGAAACTGGTTCTCGGCCATTTCGCCCACGGAACGCACGCGGCGGTTACCCAGATGGTCGATATCGTCCACGAACCCATTACCGTTGCGGATATCGATCAATGCCTTTAAGACGTCAATGATATCGTCCTTACTCAGCACCCCTTCGCCGGTGCTTTCGGCGCGGTTTAACCGACGGTTAAATTTCATGCGGCCGACAGCAGACAGGTCGTAGCGCTCGATATTAAAAAACAGGTTTTCGAACAGCGTCTGGGCGGCTTCCTTGGTAGGCGGCTCACCGGGACGCATCATACGGTAGATTTCCACCTGGGCATCCAGTACGTCCTGGGTTTCATCAAGCCGCAAGGTATCCGAAATAAATGGTCCGTTATTTAAGTCGTTGGTATAAAGCGTCTGCAGGCTCTTGATTCCCGCTTCCAGGAATTTTTCCAGCAATTCCTCGGTAATTTCGTCGTTGGCGTTAACCAGGATCTCGCCAGTATCTTCGTCAATAATATCATGCGCTACCGCCTTGCCGTGCAGATACTCGTAGGGCACCACCAGGTGTTTGACGCCGGCTTTTTCCAATTCACGGATATGGCGGGCGGTAATGCGCCGGCCTTTTTCCACGATAACCTTACTTTTAGCCTTAACATCAAACGTGGCCGTTTCACCGCGCAAGCGCTCGGGAATGAGTTCCAGCTTGGCGCCATCCTTGGTAAAGGTGAAGGTGTCGGTATCAAAAAAGATCTCAAGAATATCATTGTTGGTAAAGCCCAGAGCATGCAGCAAAACCGTGGCCGGCAACTTGCGGCGTCGGTCGATACGCACAAACACGCAATCCTTGGGATCAAATTCAAAATCCAGCCAGGAACCGCGATAAGGAATCACCTGGGCGTGATACAGCAATTTACCCGAGGAGTGGGTTTTGCCTTTATCGTGATCGAAGAATACGCCGGGCGAGCGATGCAGCTGGGAAACGATGACACGCTCGGTACCGTTAATCACAAAGGTGCCGTTTTCGGTCATCAGGGGCATTTCCCCCATGTAGATTTCCTGTTCCTTGATATCCTTAACCGGTTTCGGTGTTGCCTTGGAATCCTTGTCATAAATGACCAAACGCACGGTAACCCGCAACGGCGCCGCGTAGGTCAAACCCCGCAGTTGACATTCCTTGACATCAAAAGCCGGCGTCCCCAGACGATAGCTCACATAGTCCAGCGCCGCGTTACCGGAATAACTGACGATAGGAAATACGGATTTCAGCGCACCGTGCAATCCCGAGTCGTTACGATCTTCCAGCGCTGTATCCTCCTGCAGAAATTTCCGGTAGGATTCGACCTGGATCGCCAGCAAGTAAGGCTCATCCATGACGCTCGGGAATTTGCCAAAGTTTTTACGGATACGTTTCTTTTCTGTGAAGGAATAACCCATGTGCGTTCCTCTATATCGTCGATCACACGTTTAGTTCATTGCAGCTGTCGTGTCGTCAACATCAATGTTGCATCGGCAACACTGATGGTCATACTGGCAAATAATTTGCCGCCAACAACTCCAATCGTTTTACTGCTTGCGGTACTATTGATGATGACAAGCTCATGCCAGTTGGTTTTTCACCAACACCAAAAGGCCGGCCGCACGAAGCCACCAGCCAAAAACGCTGTTAAAAAATCGTTTATTTGTCTCAACAGACACTAATACTGTCGTACCTTGGTCTCTGCCTGTTACTTGAATATCATCAATTTGCGCTGTAGTTGAAATCTACGGGCCGTTTCCTGTCGCACGAAACGCGCCAACAGCGCGCGGAAACGGCCCGTTACCTCATACAAAGATTATTTCAATTCAACCTTTGCACCAGCTTCTTCAAGCTGCTTTTTCATATCTTCGGCTTCGTCCTTGGAAACGCCTTCCTTAACCGGAGAAGGTGCGCCTTCGACCATGGCTTTGGCTTCCTTCAGACCCAGGCCGGTGATACCGCGAACGACTTTAATGACGCCCACTTTATTGTCACCGAAACTGGAAAGAACAACATCAAATTCGGTCTTCTCTTCTGCAGCGGCGGCGCCTTCACCGGCCGCGGCGGGCGCGGCAGCTGCCGCAACAGCGGCTGCGGAAACACCGAATTTTTCTTCCATAGCTTCTACAAGGTCAACGACTTCCATTACCGTCATATTGGAAATAGTTTCCAGAATGTCTTCTTTTGATACGGCCATTATCTTAACTCCTGTCTATGTTCGCCCAGGCGAACGCTGTTCAATGATAAATAAACTAATACTTAACCGGCTTGTTGCTTCTGGTCACGAATTGCAGCCACCGTACGCGTCAGCTTACCGGGCACTTCATTAAGCGTGCGGGCCAGCTTGGTGATGGGTGCATTCATGACGGACATCAGCATCGCGATGGCTTGATCCTTCGTTGGCATATTGGCAAGGCGCTTGACTTCACCCGCACCCAGCAATTGCCCTCCGATTGACACCAGTCTGACGACCAGCTTGTCATTTTCCTTGGAAAAATCGGAGATCACACGCGCAGCGGCACCTGGATCTTCCTGAGAAAATGCCAGAATTAACGGGCCGGTGAGTGCCTCGTTCATGCACTCAAAGTCGGTACCTTCCAGCGCACGGCGCGCCAGGGTATTTTTCACGACCCGCATATAAACTGCCGATTCACGTGCTTTAGAACGAAGTTCTGTCATCTGCGCTACATCAAGTCCGATATAGTCCGCGGCAACCGCAGAATGTGCGCTTGCCGCCACTTCAGACACTTCCGCAACAACAGCCTTCTTTTCTTCGAGACTTAAAGCCACGAGATATACCTCCAGTTTGTTGAACCACAGAGCCGCTGCGATTACTGCAATGAACAATCACACACACCGGCTCCAGCTTTTCAACGGTGGCCAAAGAACTCGCCTTGGGCGTCACCGTCTGCGTAGGCTAAACGGGTTTTGAGCAGTTACCCACGTTACGCGGCTAACCATTACATCACTACAAAGCACGTTCGATTAAGCAAACCCGGCGAGGTTACATGTTGGTTGCCAACCGCGCCTTTTTCGCACCTACGGTCTTTGACGTAAACCGGCGTAATGCCGGCCTCGATCAAATTCGTTATAAATTCAATGATGCCTTGTCGACACTAATGCCCGGTCCCATGGTCGAGGACACAGACACCTTTTTAAAATACATGCCTTTCGCGGAACTGGGCTTGGCCTTGGTCAAATCTGTCAATAGCGCATCGATATTGCCTTTGATGCTCGCCGCATCGAAACTGACCTTGCCCACAGAGCAATGAATAATACCGGCCTTGTCGGTACGATAGCGCACCTGGCCCGCCTTGGCGTTTTTCACCGCACCGGCCACGTCCGGCGTCACCGTGCCCACTTTGGGGTTGGGCATCAAACCGCGTGGGCCCAGAATCTGCCCCAGTTGCCCCACGACGCGCATGGCATCGGGGGATGCAATGACGACATCAAAGTTCATGTTGCCTTTTTTGATATCTTCCGCCAGATCTTCAAATCCCACGATATCGGCACCGGCCTCTTTGGCGGCATCGGCGTTGGGACCTTGAGCAAATACCGCCACCCGAACCGTTTTGCCGGTTCCATTGGGCAATACTGTGGAGCCGCGCACCACCTGGTCCGATTTACGGGGATCAACCCCGAGATTGACACTCACATCGACGGATTGATCAAACTTGGTGGCGGGCATGGATTTGATCAGTTCAAGCGCCTCATCAATGGAATACAGTTTGGCGGCATCCACTTTTTCCCGGAAAGCTTTTTGACGTTTGGATAAATTGGCCATCAGTTTACCCCCTCCGTCTCAATACCCATCGCTCGGGCGCTGCCCGCAATAGTACGGACCGCGGCGTCCATATCAGCGGCGGTCAAATCCGGCATTTTGGTGCTGGCAATTTCTTCCAGTTGGGCACGATTGACTTTCCCGACTTTGTCGCGATTCGGCACGCTGGAACCTTTACTGATGCCGGCCGCTTTTTTCAGCAAAATGGAAGCAGGCGGCGTTTTAGTAATAAAGGTAAAGCTGCGGTCATTATAGACGGTTATGACCACGGGCACCGGCATCCCCTGCTCCATACTCTGAGTTTGAGCATTGAATGCCTTACAAAATTCCATGATATTCACACCGTGCTGACCCAATGCAGGACCAACCGGTGGGCTGGGATTGGCCTGACCGGCCGGTACTTGCAGCTTAATATAAGCTTCGATTTTCTTTGCCATGATAATGACTCCTTAGTGGGTAATGGCGCTGTTACTAACTGTGCGGCCCGACTGACCGGCAACGGTTTTTATCCAGCTCCCCGGTTGTTTATGACAACTTAAAACTACAAACTTTAACGACAACTAAAAACTTTCTACAAAATCAATAACGCCTGATAACCCGATTCGCTATCAGCCTTTTTCAACCTGACCGAATTCAAGCTCCACCGGTGTGGAGCGACCGAAAATCAATACCGATACGCGCATTTTGCTCTTTTCGTAATCCACTTCTTCCACCACGCCGTTAAAATCGTTAAACGGCCCTTCAATAATGCGCACCATTTCACCCGGCTCAAACAAGACCTTGGGCCGCGGTTTCTCCACGCCTTCCTGCACGCGCTGTAAAATCGCGTTGGCTTCTTTTTCCGATATAGGCGATGGCCGGTCACCGGTACCACCGATAAAACCCAGTACTTTGGGGACATCCTGGACCAGATGCCAGGTGTCATCGTCCATTTCCATATTCACCAGCACATACCCCGGGAAAAACTTGCGCTCGCTTTTACGCTTTTGGCCTTCACGCATTTCCACGACTTCTTCCGTGGGCACCAGGATTTCTCCGAACTTGTCTTCCATTCCTTTACGCGAAACACGCTCTTCCAGAGAGCGTTTCACTTGTTGTTCGTAACCTGAATAGGCATGGACTACATACCATCGTTTTGCCATCTATTACGTCCCTCTTAACCGGTTAACAGGCGCACGGCCCATCCCAGTAACATGTCGAGCAAAAAGAAAAAGATGCCCATAATGATCACAGCCGCAATGACAAACATGGTGGTCTGGGCCGTTTCTTTTCGCGTTGGCCAAACAACTTTACGAACTTCCGTGCGCGACTCCCTGACAAATCCCCAGGCCGCTCTGCCTGGTGCGGATTGATAGGCGATAACTGCTGACACGATAAGCGCCACCAGTAGCCCGGCCACCCGCAGTACCAGGGGCTCATCACTGTAATAGTAAAAAGCACTCGTCGCCCCGACCAGGGGTACCAATGCAACAATCAGTATCAATTTATCCAAAGCAAAGTCTCTATGTGTTCTGTTTACCGAAATCCGGCCTCATGCCAGAAATCACAGTTATTGCCTGTCAGCTTTGACACATCCCACGTTGTCAGCCCCACGCTGATCAGGTCGTTTTAAGCTGGCAGGCCAGGAGGGAATCGAACCCCCAACCTGCGGTTTTGGAGACCGCCGCTCTGCCAATTGAGCTACTGGCCTAAACAATAAAACCCATCGTAAAAAACGCAAACAAACGAAAGCTACACGTCCCGGCCCTGCGACCAGGACGTGCAGCTGGCGTTGTTTTTATTCAATAATTTTCGAGACGACGCCTGCGCCGACCGTCCGGCCACCTTCGCGAATTGCAAAGCGCAGCCCTTCTTCCATCGCAATGGGCGCGATCAACGTCACGTTCATGTTCACGTTGTCACCCGGCATCACCATCTCGACATCCGCCGGCAGTTCCACCGAGCCGGTCACGTCCGTGGTCCGGAAATAAAACTGTGGACGGTAGCCCTTGAAAAACGGCGTGTGGCGACCTCCTTCTTCCTTGCTCAGCACGTACACTTCCGCTTCAAATTTCGTGTGCGGGGTGATGCTGCCCGGCTTGGCCAGTACCTGGCCACGCTCCACCTCTTCACGCTTGGTGCCACGCAGCAATACGCCCACGTTGTCACCCGCCTGACCCTGGTCCAGCAGCTTGCGGAACATTTCCACCCCTGTGCAGGTGGTCTTGGTCGTATCCTTGATGCCGACGATTTCCACTTCGTCGCCCACTTTGATGATGCCCCGCTCCACACGCCCGGTCACCACCGTGCCACGACCGGAGATGGAGAATACATCTTCCACCGGCATCAGAAAATCACCGTCAACCGCCCGCTCGGGCTCCGGAATGTAGGCGTCCATCGCTTCTACCAGCTTGTAGATCGACGGTACCCCAATGTCGGAGCTGTCACCTTCCAGCGCTTTTAAGGCCGAACCCACGATGATCGGGGTGTCGTCCCCCGGAAATTCATAGGAATCCAGCAGTTCGCGGATTTCCATTTCCACCAGTTCCAGCAGTTCGGCGTCGTCCACCATGTCCGCTTTGTTCATGTACACCAGAATGTACGGCACACCCACCTGGCGCGATAACAGGATATGCTCGCGCGTCTGCGGCATCGGGCCGTCCGCCGCCGAGACCACCAGGATCGCGCCATCCATCTGCGCCGCTCCCGTGATCATGTTCTTCACGTAGTCGGCGTGGCCCGGGCAGTCCACGTGCGCGTAGTGACGGGTGTCCGATTCGTATTCCACGTGCGCCGTCGCAATGGTGATACCCCGCGCCCGCTCTTCCGGCGCGCTGTCAATCTGGTCGTAGCCTTTGACTTCGCCGCCAAATTTGTCGCCCATCACCTTGGTGATCGCCGCTGTCAATGTGGTCTTACCGTGGTCAACGTGACCGATCGTTCCTACATTCACATGCGGTTTCGTTCGTTCGAATTTTTCTTTGGACATCTATCGATCCTCTTTAATGTTCCGCTAGGACGGGTTTTCGCCTGTTAATCGCTTACTCGCTCCGAAATAACTGCACCATTACCGCCGAACTGCAACCAACCACAATAACCACCAAACTACAGACTAAACGACAAGCAGTGGTGTTACTGACTAGTGTTCGCTTGCGTCATATATCGGCGCGCATGCGCTTCGTCGTCGATATTAATCCTGCCGCGAAGTTCAGGTTAACATCGCTTGTAAAAGGGCGATGGCCGCTGACGTATCAAACAATCGCCCTAAAAACAATGGAGCCCATAACCGGATTTGAACCGGTGACCTCTTCCTTACCAAGGAAGTGCTCTACCTCCTGAGCTATATGGGCGACTAAAATACCTAAACGGTTATCTTATAAACTTATAAAAGCTTGTATATAAGCTTGGTGATAAAAGCTTCGCCGCTATCAGCTATCGATTCAAACCCCGGGATTCCGATGCTCGGTCTACTACATTGACAACGACAACCCCGCAATGACTCGCTGATTGTGACGATGACGTAGTTTAATAGCCCCTTGTCGCTCAATGGTTTAATACCCGGCGAAAAACGTCGATTGTCTGCAACCACGCAGTCAAAGATACCTAACACGTCGCTGCTTTTGTTAAGCGTGTAGCCCGCCGTGTTGCTTTTTCGTGCTTTTCACTTTTCACGTGCAGTTGCCGCGAATCGCGGCCAACCTACTAATAATACGTCAGCCGGTACACCTTCATTGTAAGCTGGAGCGGGTGATGGGAATCGAACCCACATCATCAGCTTGGAAGGCTGAGGTTCTACCATTGAACTACACCCGCCTGACTCTGCTGCTCAACCTACACGGCCCAACTACTTAACACGACCTATGCTCTATCGCTCAACACATAAAGTAACTAGATAGCAACCAGCTACAGCAGCTACTCTATTATTCTATCTGCTCGCATTTCAGCCCACAGCGATCGCAACACTTGATGACTGATGATAACTTAGTCTTAATGCCTGTGACTTAAGCCATCATTCGCGGCCAGCAAATACTCAATTCGATGGCGCCTGCTACGCGCCGCCGGCAATCGCCTATCCGTCATCAAGCCGGTTCACGAGTAAAATACGTATTTATGGTTAAACGCACGCCGATTTATGGTGGAGGGGGGAGGATTCGAACCTCCGAAGGCTGAGCCGTCAGATTTACAGTCTGATCCCTTTGACCGCTCGGGAACCCCTCCCAAAAAGCAAGCGACGTAGTTTGATGGAAATTTGACATTGTGTCAACAGGTTACGTCGCCTTCCCCTGAAAAAAATGGGGCAAATTGATTAGTCACGATGAAACAATTACATAGTCAGTCTGTGCATCATTTATACAGCCTGAATATGGTGTTAAGTAGTTGATTTGCACTTTCCCGCCATCACCTACGTCTTTCATTTGGCATCAGCAAACAAAACAGCCACCAAATGATTGAACTCAACATGCGCGGTGCCGCCCTACCTAACGATGACGGGAAAAAGCAACCAGCCGCCTCCAGTTGCTTCCTCGTGTTGATGATCTGTCCGCCGTTGCCACTATCGGCACCCCAGCCCATCGATTTCAACGATCGAGTCGGGCGACATGGTCGAACAGCACAACCCGAAACCATTGCGAACCTGGGGCCGGGACCCCGACTCTGCAACGGGTTTGGGGGTATTTCAACGCTTTCCCCTACCGCTTGTCTGGCACGGACAATGTTCTCCCGCGTGGAAATGCATGCACAAACCGGCGCCACGCACGCCGATCAATGATGGTCGGGATTTACCGCTGGTGCGCCGGGCTTTTTATCGTGGCTGAGGAACAATGCCACGCCGATCAGCGCGATACCGGCGGCGAGATACAGCAGATCGAGGGGGGTATGGAAACTCATGCTAATGGCGTGCTCGAAAAAGCGCACGATCAGGATCATCAATATGACTTTGGCCAGCCGGGCTTTCAGATCATCGAGGCTGTTAATAATCAGCACGTTGGAGGCCGTTTTACCATCTTCCTTTTTTGCCTGGTCAATGGGGCTGATAAACAGCTCGTAAAGCCCCAGGGAAAAAATCAATAACACCGTCGCCAGCAAATAACCGTCGATGATCTCCACCACGTGGGTGATGGTCGCCGCACGCAGCGCATTTCGCGTCTCGGTACTAATATCCGGCGACGCATAGCCTCCCAGGTGCGACACCATGTACCACGCATCCACCGTAGCCAGAAATAACACCGAAAGCGCGGTGACCAAACTCGCCAGCACGGCAAATAACACCACGAACCGGCTCTGCCAAAGAAAACCTTCAAACAGCGCTTCGAGTTTTGCAACCATTTTTGTCATTAACAAACAGGAACCGCGCACCGGGAAAGCGGCAAGTGTAACATCGGCCCGCGGCAAACGCCAACGTACGACACACGGCAAATCTTCACATCGAATGTTATTGATCCAGGTAATTGGCGGGGTTTGGACCCCATCATCTATGACCGTAGCCGGTGATGGGGTTGTTTTATTTCAGTGCTGCTTTCTTGCAGCGCTCGTTCGAGCGCCGAGGCTGCCATCGGTTTACTAAAATAAAATCCCTGATAACTGCTGCATCCCCGGCCTTGCAGAAACTCCAGTTCTTCATGTGTCTCCACACCTTCAGCAATGACATCCAGTTTTAGATGTTCAGCCATGGCAATAATGGTTTCAACAATGGCGGCGTCGTTAATATCCCTGGATACATCCCTGATAAAGGTCTTATCAATTTTAATTTGATCGAATGGTAAACGCTTCAGATAAGACAGCGAAGAAAAACCAGTCCCGAAATCGTCCAAAGAAAACGTCACGCCCAATTCCTTCAATTGTGTCATTTTCGTCATTACGTCATGCAGATCGTGCAGCAGCATGCTCTCGGTCAGCTCCAGTTTCAGACAAGCCGGCGGCACGCTGTATTGATCAAGCAACCCGGCAATCTCATTGACGAAATGTTCCGCCTGCAACTGTCTGGGACTGATATTAACCGCCATATATTCATTGCCGGCAAACAACCCGGTTTCCTGCCAATGGCGTAATTGCCCAATCGCTGTTTGCAGCACCCAGGTGCCAATAGTTTGTATTAAATTGGTCTCTTCTGCCAACGCAATGAAATCGTTGGGTCCAACGATGCCCCTCTCAGGATGATTCCAGCGTATCAACGCCTCTACCCCCACCAACTGTCGCTGCCGGTTAAACTGGGATTGGTAATAAAGAATTAATTGTTGTTTGTCGATCGCCTCGCGCAGCTCTTTTTCCAGTTGCAGGCGTTTATCCGCTTCGATCTGCATACTGGTTTTATAGAAACAAATGGTGTTCCCGCCGACCTTTTTGGATCTGTACATGGCGGTATCGGCATGCTTGAGGATATCGTCCGCGTTATCACCTCGAAATGGATAGAGGGTAATACCGATACTGGAGGTAAAGTTAAAAATCTGCCCTTCCAATAAATAAGGCTCGCAAACAACGTCTTGTAGCTTGGTTGCGATGGAACCCGCCATCGACGACGCTTTGGTTTTATTACCGGACAGGTTGGGCAGCAACAACACAAATTCGTCGCCACCGAGCCGGGCCACCGTATCTTCCTTGCGCACCCCCATGGACAAGCGCGTTGCCAACTCCCGCAATAACGCGTCGCCAACGGCATGGCCCATGGAATCATTCAATGTTTTAAAACGGTCAAGGTCCAGGAACAATACGGCACCGTAATAATCGTGGCGCCGCGCCGATGACACCTCCTGATTCAATCGATCAATAATCATCCGGCGATTGGGCAGATTGGTCAACGCATCATAAAAAGCCTGGTGTTCGATCAGGGCCTGGGCCTGTTTGCGTTCGGTAATATCCTGAAACGTCGCCACATAATGCGTCAATTCGCCCGTCTTGTTTCTAACCGCGGTAATGGTCTGGTATTCGGGGTAGATATCGCCGTTCTTGCGTTTATTCCAGATTTCACCTTCCCATTTGCCGGTGCGCTTCAGAGAATCCCAAAGTCCATCATAAAACTCCCTGCCCTGATAGCCCGATTGCAGCATTTTAGGATTCTTTCCCACCGCTTCGCGGGCACTGTAACCGGTGATATGGGTAAAAGCGGGGTTGACCCGTAAAATCGTGCCGTCAACATCGGTAATTAAAATGGCCGTATGGGTTTCAAAAGCGGTTGCTGCCAATTGTAATTCTTGTTCTTTTTGTTTGATAAGGGACATATCACGGATTACGCAGGTAAAAACACTGTCCCCGGACAACCGCGAACCGCGAATGCGCAACTCCATGGGAAAAATCGCGCCGGTGGTGGTGCGGCCCTGGACCTCGCGGCTAAACAATAGACCGTTGCCGGCGTTACCCGGTCCCGTTTGCCCAAAACAACCGGTTACCCGTTGTTGATCAGGCTCATCAATCAAATCCCCCAGCGGCATAGCCCTTTCAGCATCCGGTTCAATGGCAAACATTTGTCGAGCCACCGCATTCATGGCGTCGATCACCCCGTCACCATTACAGATCACAACACCCTCGACAATGGTATCCAATACCGCCGAATAGCGAACCTTTGCGCCAGCCAACGCAACCTGCTGCTGATGTCGTGTAACGATACACCCAATCGCCAACGACAATACGGGCGCCGTTAATTGGCCGGCAACGACGTGCTCCACGCAACGTTGACGCAACGATTCAGGCACCGGAGACAATATCTCATGATCGCTAACCAGTATCAGCGGCAATGCCGGCGGCAACGCCTCAACCAACTTGCCCATATCGCCGTTTACGTTGCCAACATCACTGAGCCAAATCACGCCGAGGTCGAACTCGCCAGGCACCACCGGGCGAACGGTCGATGCAGCCGTGGTTTCGTTGGTAACAACAGCTTGAAATCCAGCGCACTCACTAAGCAACGCATTGAAGCGCAACGCGATAGCGGGTTGATCGCTTAAGAGCAGTATTTTGACCGGTGCAGCAAATGTATCAAACATGATAGGGCCGTTTACCTGTATGGCGACGGTTGTATAACCTGCAATGCGGTTGACTGGTTAAGGTTTATGCTGCGTACAACGCTCTGGCAGGTTGTATATTGATGAGGTTCAGGGCGCGGCGCTATTCCAGGGCTTATAAATCAACCTCATACTGTCAATTAACGGTTTGAGCGCTTGATTTCTTGAGGACCGTTTTGCGGCAATTTCGCATCCGGCAACCACATCATTGCGCGAAAAAAATACCGTACAGACACCGCCCGGGACAGGGCGAAACCAGCGCATACGACATTCTCAGGATTCGTTGCGCCTGATCAACATAATCATTTATATCGCTATGATTGAATCGGATAAACCCGCAAAAAACAGCGGATGAGGTAGAAAAAGGGTGGATGGCTGGCTGATGAGTCGGCGTGATCGCGACGCATCATGCGCGCCGGCGATTAGCGGGAAAGCTATTGATCTGAGAAATGCGACTCGTTCAATTGCTTTTGGGCCTGCAATGCGGCCTTGCGGGCCTGCCTGGCCTTGGCGCGGGCACTATCATAGTCGCCATTTTGCAGCGCCACTTCCGCTTCATTGAGCAGGGTTTCAGCCTTAACCAGATCGGCGGGTTGCGGTGATTGCATGCCGGCTTCTTTGGCAGCCTGGATTGCCTGCCGCGCGTCACTCATTTCCTGAACCGGCGCCGACGCGCAACTGAACAGCAGCAAAAATAGGCAAAGATAAAAAGCGGGTGTAGTAAACTTGGTTTTTGTTACGCTGATAAATGATGCGATCATTGAAAACCCGGTCTAACAGTGGTCACTGTTAATATAAATGAATTGAAGCTAGCACCCGGATTAGTTACTGTCAAGGCAATAAAATGTCAGTGGCATCGACCACAAACCAGCACCGAAGAGAACAAAAAAAGGAGACCTGTTATATGGCGGTCAAGATTTACCATAACCCGCGCTGTTCCAAATCACGCCAGACAATGCAGCTGTTACATGACAAGCAGATTGAACCGGTCGTTGTCGAATACCTGAAAACACCACCATCAAAATCCGAACTCAAACAGATACTGCAAATGCTCGATATGAAGCCGCGCGACATCCTGCGCACCAAGGAAGCGGAATACCAACAGCAGGGACTGGACGACCCGTCGCTGTCTGATGAACAAATCATCGATATTATGATTGAACACCCCAGGTTACTGGAACGCCCCATTGTCGTGACCGACCACGGCGCCGCGCTGGGACGGCCGCCGGAAAACGTCCTGGAGATTATAAGTGACTGAAATTCTAGTGCTTTATTACAGCCGGCACGGTTCCGTTGCCGACATGGCCCGCCTCGTCGCAAGAGGTATTGAAGCCGCCGGCGCCCGCGCCCGCCTGCGTTCAGTACCACCGGTGTCCACCGTGTGCGAGGCCACCGCACCGCCGGTTCCTGAACAAGGTGCGCCCTATGTCACTCATGATGATCTCAAACAATGCGCAGCCATCGCGCTGGGCAGCCCGGCCCGGTTTGGCAATATGGCGGCGCCGTTAAAATATTTTCTCGAAACCACCGGCTCCCTGTGGCTGTCAGGCACCCTGGTCAACAAACCCGCCGCCGTATTCACCTCCTCCTCGTCGATGCATGGTGGACAGGAAGCCACACTGCTGTCAATGATGGTCCCGCTGTTGCACCACGGCGCCATTATCGTCGGTCTGCCTTATACCGATGCCGATTTACTGCAAACCACCAGCGGCGGCACGCCTTACGGCGCCAGCCACGTATCCGGCGCCAACAGCGACCTGCCGGTCACTGACGTTGAAAAACGGCTGTGCACCAGCCTGGGCAGACGCCTGGCCACCATTACCCTTGGCCTTAAACTGTAACCGGCAGTTTGCAGGTGGCGATTCCACCCACGAAGTCTTAAGTTGTTTTAAATACAGTAAGTTAGGCGGCATCACCATTGCCATAATTGATCATTTTTTTGCCACACCCCTGCCCCGGTTGTTGTGTTTAATGAGTACTAACACTTGAATCAACCGAGAGGAATTAAGCTATGAACACCGCCACCGCCCAGCAACCGGCCCCACTACCTTCCACCGCCCCGAGCTTTGCCGACCTTGCCAGCCGGTGCCTGTGGGGCATTTGCCTGAACTTGAAAGAGCATGTAATCACCACCCACCGGGAACTTGCGCTACTGCGCCGCTGCGCCAAACTGGCCCTGGAGCAACCCGGGCAGGTCATTCATGTGGTATCACCGCAACACACGGGACACGCCAACTATATCGTGAAAACGTTGATGCATTTTGGTGTTTCCTGCGGGCAGATCTGTGTAAGCCCGGCATCACGCGGCGACCTGGCCCCCGGCGGTGTATGGTTACTGGTGGGAAACCGGCAACACGACTAACGGGCCGTGTTGCCCTTAAGCAGATATTGTCAGTCGGCGATAGCCTGTTTGACAAAGGGAATGGTCAAGCGGCGTTGCTCGGCCAGTGAAACATTGTCCAACGTCTCCAGCAACGCAACTAGGCTGCCCATATCACGACTGAATCGGGTGACCAGATAACGACCGACTTCTGCGTTAAGCTCCATACCACGGTGCTGCGCGCGTTTCTGCAGCACTTCAATTTTTTGATCGTCGGAAATAGACCGCAACTGAAAAGTTAACCCCCAGCCCAGGCGGGATTTCAAGTCATTAAGCTGTAAATTTAATTTCGCCGGCGCCACCGACGCTGTGACCAGCAATGGGGTTTTATTTTCACGGACGCGATTGAATAAATGAAACAACGCCTCCTCCCATCCAGCCTGGTCGGCAATTTTCTCGATGGCATCAATATCATCAATACACACCAGTGACAGCTGTTCCAGTCCCTGCAGGATTTGCGGCGGATATTGTTGATGATCCCGTAATGTGATCAGCGCAACCGGAAGGTTTTGTCGCGTTACAGCCAAACCCAACGCCTGCAACAAATGGGATTTGCCCACGCCATTGCGACCCCACAAATAAATAAACGGCTCGGCGTCCTGCGCCGTCAATTGCCGTAGCGCATCCAGCGCTTCGGCATTGGGACCCGGCACATAGGAATCAAGGGTGACTTCGTCGTTAAAGTGAAATCCCAGTGGAATCTGCTGTTGCATGGCAAACGTGTTGTCAAACTTGAGGCGGCAATGCGTTGATTATTCCGTGTTGGCTGGCGGTTGCGACGATTCGGAATTACCGTAAAGTTCACTGGCAGTATACACTTCACGCATATGGCGCAAAATAACCACCACCACGGCCGCCACGGGTAACGCAAGCAGGATACCCACAAACCCGAATAACTGTCCGCCGGCCATTACTGCAAAAATCACCGCCACCGGGTGCAGGCCGATTTTATCACCCACCAACAGGGGTGTTAACACCATGCCTTCCAGTATCTGACCAACGCCAAACACGATGGCGACATAGAATAAATAAACCGCATCACCAAACTGCATCATCGCGGCAATCCCAGCCAGCACAATACCCACAATGAAACCCAGGTACGGTACGAAGCTCACCAGTCCGGCGATCATACCCACCAACAACGCCAGATCCAGTCCCACGATCCACAGTCCCACGGTATAAATGGTTCCCAGTGCCACCATTACCGCCAGTTGGCCGCGCAGGAATTGCCCCAGTACTTCATCTGAATTTTTTGCCAACTTAACAATGGTGGGTTCCTGTTGGCGAGGCAGCAATTCACGGATTCTGGCCACCATCACATCCCAGTCGCGCAGCAGGTAAAAGGTAACCACGGGCACCAGCACCAGATTGGCCAGCCATGCCGCCAACGCCACGCCGGATTTGGTGATAGCACTGGCGAACTTGCCGGCAAAGCCGCCTACATCACGCCAGTTTGACATTAATGTCTCCTTGATGGTCTGGGTATCCAGGGTGCTGCTGTCGATATGAAATGTCCCGGCGATAAAAGGCACCACCGTATTCTGCAACCAGTCAATATAACGGGGTAAGTTGGCGGCCAACGCGGAAACCTGTTGTTCCAGCATCGGCAACAATATCAGTGGTAGGGCAACGATGATGAGCAGGATAAAAATAAAAGTTACCAGCACGGCGCCGGTACGTGACAGTTTCTTGGTTTCCAGCCAATCCACCAGCGGGTCACCCAGGTACGCCAGCAATGCGCCCGTCAAAAACGGTGTAATAACCGGCGCCAGCAAATACACCAGCACACCGGACAGCACAATACCCGCAAACACAAACCACTTAGTGGACGATGAGATCATGATAAACCGTTATTATTGTGACGTGATTGTTATAAAACGATTATTATAAAACGACTGCTATCTAATTTATTAACGCTCCGATGCTATGATTGTTTGTGGGCGGCGGCCGCGCGCCGCCCCCAAACCCACACGTAATGGATACCGCTCAGCGTCGTTGTGACCGCCACCGTGTAAACCAGGCTGTCCAGCGACCAGGATGGTAGTTTATAGGCACCTGCCGAAAATACCACCGTCAACACCAGGATGATCTGGAAAAAGGTATTGGTTTTGCTGATCCAGCTCGGCATCATATCGTACTGGCCAATGAGTTCATGGTAGGCGATAGCACCCACTACAATTACGACATCGCGGGCCATCACCGCAATCACCAGCCACATGGGTATCTCGCCCAGCCAGCCCAGCGCAAGATAGGAAAACACCAGAAGCAGCTTGTCCGCTAACGGGTCAAGTATACTGCCAAGCCGTGAAGTCCAGTTGTTGCGCTTGGCCAGATAGCCGTCCAGCCCGTCTGACAAACCGGCAACGAAAAACAGTACCAGGGCGTAACTGAATTCCCGCTTTAATAACAGATAAATGACGGGTAAAACCAGTACGATACGAAACAGGGTAATAACATTGGGAATATCGCGGCGATTCACTGTACCAGGCGGTAAATATGCGCCGTCGTCGGCGCGGTTTCCCGAATTTCGATCTGCTGACCGGAGCCGAAACCGGACATGCTGTTACCGCCTGGCTGAGCCGGCTGTGATACGGCGGCCAGCACGTTCCCCAACTCGATGGTCTGAATCAGTCCCTTGGAATTACCGCGAATATTGAGACGAAATGCCACACTGTTGTTATCAACATGCGTGGGGTAAAGATCTTTGACCTGCTCCAGGGACGACAAATACTTGGATACCCGGGCGAACTGGTCCAGGGAGGAAATGTCGGTCACCGCAATGTTGACCGAACCTGCCGTCGAATCGTCATAGTGCTGCGCATATTTAGAGCCTAAAATTTCCAGGGTACCGGCCACTCCCGAATCCAGCAACTGGTTGGAAAATTTGCCCTGCGAATTCCAGCTAAGCCCCTGCCCACCTTCGTATAAAATCCAGCGCCCTTGCCACTGGTCATTACCGGTCAGATTCATGCGGCCCACCAAAATGGCGTCAGCCCCATAACGCTGGGAAGCCAGAAAAATGGACTCCTGGTTGTTGTTCCACACATCCTGAAACGACAGTTTGTTTTGATCCTCAATGTCCAGGATGGGCAGCACCACCGCCACACCGCGGCGGCGTGCATCGTTTTCCAGGGCATAACGAACTTCTTCGGGCGAATTACCACCGATCATAAACCGGGCACCGTCCTGCTGCACCGCCAGCCAAACCAGTGTCGCCGGCCGTGTGCGCCCCCAAACGGGCAAACCGTTTTTCTGTAGCAGCCGGTTAATGGCCTTTTCATCAAACCGAATCCAGATAATCTGGGAACCCGCTGCGGCCTCGGTATTGAGATAGCTGTTTTCCGGAATCTTCTTGTACCGGTATTGCTGCACGTAGCGACTGGGCTTTTCCAGCGCGCTTGCCACGCTGGGGACGGTATTGACATCCGGTCGGCCAGTGACTTTTGCCAGCACTTCCGTCAGCCCGTTTTTCATCGCTTCTTGCCGCGCCGAACCGGATTGATTGGCAACCACTTTTTCCGATTCGTATAATCCGTGCACAACCGCACCGTGAGCGATTGAAACAACAGCAAAAAACATGACCAGGGCGAAAAATTTGTCATAAAAGAATGATTTCATAATACAATTCACGCTATGTGAGAGGTTATTCGTTGTCAAGGTTTTATAGTTTACCCTGATCACCTAAGATTACGCATTTTTTTCAGGATGTACAAAATATGGATTCCACAGACCAGGCACCTAAAACATCACTCAATTATAAAGACGCCGGTGTAGATATCGACGCGGGCAACGAATTGGTTAACAAAATCAAACCCTACGCGGCCAAAACCCACCGTCCCGGAGTTTTGGCCGGCCTGGGCGGATTTGGTTCCCTGTTTGAGCTACCGATGGACCGCTACCGCCATCCGGTGCTGGTCTCCAGTACCGACGGGGTGGGCACCAAGCTCAAACTCGCCATGACCCTGGGAACCCATGAAACCATTGGTATAGACCTTGTCGCCATGTGCGTCAATGACCTCGTCGTCCAAGGGGCCGAACCGCTGTTTTTCCTCGATTATTACGCGACGGGCAAACTCCACGTCAACGTCGCCGCGGACGTGATCAAAGGCATTGCCGCAGGTTGTGAGCAGGCAGGCGCAGCGCTGGTGGGCGGGGAAACCGCCGAAATGCCGGGGATTTACCAGATGGACGAATACGACCTGGCCGGTTTTGCGGTGGGTATCGTGGAAAAAGACGCGCTGATCGACGGCAGCAACGTCAGCCCGGGTGATGCCGTCATTGGCCTGGGCTCTTCGGGCCCCCATTCCAACGGCTACTCGCTGATCCGTAAAATAGTCGATGTCACCGATGCGGACCTGCTGCGGCACTTTAACGGCAAGACCCTGGGGGAAGCGCTGCTGGAACCCACCCGGATTTACGTTAAACCGTTACTGGCGCTCATGGAGCAGATCAGTGTGCACGCCATGGCCCACATTACCGGCGGCGGGTTCACTGAAAACCTGCCCCGGGTATTACCGGACCACTGCGCCGCGATTATCGAACAAGGCACATGGCCAATGCCCAAAATCTTCAACTGGATCATGGATAACGGCAATGTTGAGGAACAGGAAATGCTGCGTACGTTCAATTGCGGTATCGGTATGATGGTGATCGTTGACCAAGCCGACGCCGACAAAACCATCGCTGTACTAACCCAACAGGGCGAAAAAGCCTATCGGATCGGTAACATTGTTGAACGTGAGGCAAACGCGCCGGCCATAACCATGACATCGCCGTGATGCGCCACGCTGGCCCCTCTATAAATCCATACAATGGGCGATGCGCGCTGCAGGGACGGCGCAAAATGACCAATACCGCCCAGGCCTATTGGCAATGAGTAATCATGGCACGACACCGGCAAAACTGCCCATCGTGGTTTTGATATCGGGTAACGGCAGCAACCTGCAGGCCATTATTGACGCCAGCCGGGACGGTTTGCCGGTCGATATCCGTGCCGTCATCAGCAACCGCAGCGACGCCTATGGGCTGACAAGGGCCGCCCATGCCGGCATACCCACCGCAATTGTCGATAACCGACAATTCCAATCCCGTGATGCTTATGACCAGGTATTGCAACAGCAAATCGACCGTTTTGAACCGCAACTGATCGTGCTTGCCGGGTTCATGCGCATATTAACCGGCGCTTTTGTAAATTATTACGAAGGCAAACTCATCAATATTCATCCTTCGCTGCTACCCAAATTTCGCGGTCTCAATACTCACCAGCGCGCACTGGATGACCGTGAATCCGAACACGGCGCCACAGTTCACTATGTGACGCCGGAACTCGATGGCGGACCGGCCATATTGCAGGCCAGTGTTCCCGTTCTGCCCGGCGATGACGCCACCTTGCTGGCACAGCGCGTCCTGCAGATGGAACACCGGATCTACCCCCTGGTTATCCGCTGGATTGCCGAAGGGCGCCTGCAGTATCGCAATCATCAGGTTTATTTCGACTCTCTGGTATTGACACGACCTTTACAGTTCACTGCGGAACTGGCGAACCATCGCGAAACCTAATGATTAATCGTTTTGACGAAAAGTAAAAGTGAAGTAGTTAACGCCGTTATTGCAAAAATACGGACTAACAAATCAGTTTCGATCCGCTAATTGCGTTTTATTCACCGTATCCGGTGATTGGGCCAGGATATCACTCTCGGTGAACCCCTGAAATACACCGGCACAAGCGTAGAAATGTCGTTGATTATGGGGCGAAAAAACCCTAATCAACAAAT
This sequence comes from Gammaproteobacteria bacterium, assembly GCA_050116575.1. GTDB lineage: Bacteria > Pseudomonadota > Gammaproteobacteria > SZUA-152 > SZUA-152 > JAKEGK01. The sequence continues at coordinate 30,186 of JASFOJ010000041.1, forward strand.
TTTTAACATAACGGGGTTAATATACCTTGAGAATATACCGTTACGATTCGTGATAAAAAATTTTCAGTAATTCCTCGCCTTTAACGATGGCTTCGTCAATACTTATAGTTATGTGGTCCTAAAGGATTTAACGTGCGTTATTTTGCAACAAGCTGTCATACAATGGACTGTCCTGCAGTGAACGATATCGAAATACCCACCGGGGTTGTGCCATATCCATTTGTTGTCTTCCTACCGGCCCGTCCATCGGGTGCTCATTGGTTGCTGTGGTTCGTGTTGTTCTATCTTGGTCTTTGGCATGGACCAAGCGCCATTGCTGAACCTGCTACGTTTACGGCGAAATACGACGTCAGCAAAGGTATCATGGCCGTTGGCAGCACGGTACGCATCCTGCGCCATCATGGCAATGGTCGCTATGTCTTTGAATCCGTCACCAAGCCCGGTGGCATCGCCCGGTTATTTACCAGCGGCAAGGTTGTGGAACGCAGTTTATGGGAGTGGCAGAACGATAAAATAGTCCCGCGCGAGTACGTTTACGTCAACAGTGGCGATCAAAAACGGAACGTCAAACTGATTTTTGACTGGGATGAAAATGAAGTGACAAATATTATTAACGGGGACCCCTGGACCATGGAACTGGAGTCCGACACCCTGGACAAGTTGATATACCAGTTGGCCATCATGTATGACCTGGAGGAAGGACATAAAAACCTGGTGTACCGGGTCGCCGATGGCGGCACCATGAAAACCTATAACATGAAAATTGAAGGCGAAGAACGACTGGTGATGGAGCTGGGCGTGTTTAATACGGTTAAGGTGGTGCGCAAAACCAAAAACCGTGAAATTACCATGTGGTGCGCCCGGGAGCTGCGATATTTACCGGTCAAAATCCAGCAACGCCGACCGGACGACAGCGCGGTAACCGCCAGGCTGGTGGAAATTTCCGGTATCCCCATGCAGGACGGCAACAACTCGGCTGACCAACCAACGCCGCAGCCCAGTAAAGATTGATGGTTCAGGCTTTTGGGAGGGTCACGCCCCGTTGGCCCTGGTATTTACCGCCCCGGTCTTTATACGAAGACTCGCACACTTCATCAGATTCGAGAAACAATACCTGCGCCACGCCTTCATTGGCGTAGATTTTCGCGGGCAACGGTGTGGTGTTGGAAAACTCCAGGGTCACATGACCTTCCCATTCCGGTTCCAGAGGTGTCACATTAACAATAATACCGCAGCGGGCATAAGTGGATTTACCCAGGCAAATGGTCAACACATTTCGTGGAATGCGAAAATATTCCACCGTGCGGGCCAGGGCAAATGAGTTAGGCGGAATAATACAAACGTCCGACTTGACGTCCACAAAGCTGTTG
>JASFOJ010000042.1:0-31005 GCA_050116575.1 Gammaproteobacteria bacterium
CATGTCAATACTCGTGGTCTGTCCTCAAACCATCGATGATTAGGCTTCTACTAGAGGTTTCGTTGCCGGAATGGCTTTTGCGATTTCATCAAGGCCAGTTTGGTTTTGACTGAGCTTCATCCCTTTGATTGATTCCTGAATCAACCCCTGAAAGCTGAAAGATGTTTCCTCTAAATCGTCATAACCCCAGAGACTGCGCTTTTCCATTACTGCATTGAAATCGCCGCCGTAAACATGCAGCGAGTGTCCGGCCTCGGTGTTCGGGTTTTCTATATGGTGAATGGCATCTTCGGGTAAACTGACAACGTCTCCGGCTTTTGCGGTTAGCGTGCCGGTTACCGTTAAACCTTTACCGTCGTTTGTTTTCGTATAGATGGTGCTGATTTCTGAACCAATCAACTGGCCGATACAGGCAAACACGGTGTGATTGTGGATACCGCTTTGAAAACGTGGTGGTACGCGGGCGTATAGCATTGTCAATTCAGGCGACGTGTGAACAACCATTTCGCCAATGTCGGCGCCTTTAGGAATGGCTGCATCGAGGATGTTGACGATGTCCATTGGGTCGTTTTCTTTTAATGTTTGCTCTAGAAATTGTTTGGCCGCGAGTTCCCGGTTTTCCGCGCCGTTCATTGCTTCTTTACAGCCTTTTGCAAAACCTTCAATTGAAAAGTTAGTCATGTTATTTGCTCCCTGTTTGTGATTGTAGAAACCTGCAGTAAGTCTCGAACAATAGTTGGGTGGCGAGTTCCCGGTTGTCCGCGATCGCCACTACTTCTTTACAGCCGCTGGCAAATGCTTCGATAGAAAAAGTGCTCATAGTGGTCACTCCGAGTTTGTGTTTGCGTGATGCCCGTTGGAATTCTTAACCTGTGAAAAGAGTGTAGGGTGTTTATTATGACAAATAAATAGTCTATACTAGAAAAGTATGTTTGCAAAAATGCACAACCGCTTTTTGTAAAAGCAGGCGGTGAAAAGCCCGGTTCAGTACGGCGAGTAAACGGATTAATGAGGCGAAATCATGAGTACTTTTCCATCGAGTGCGGCCGTTTCACCCGAGAAAATGGAGCTGGAATGGAATGATTTAACGGTCATTCTTGCAATTTGCCGGGCGGGAACGCTTTCCGGGGCGGCCCGGATGTTAGGGCACAACCACAGCACAATATTTCGAAAAATCAATACGATAGAAGAAAAAACAAAGGTGCGGTTCTTCGAGCGCCTGCCGGAAGGTTACGCCATGACAGAAGCAGGGGAAATTGCCCTGCGCTATGCCGAACGAATTGAAAACGAAATTCACTCGCTGAGCCGTGAGATCGTCGGACAGGATATGCGGCTGCAAGGCAAGATTAGGGTCACCGCGCCTGAAGGGTTCACGGTGCAATTGGCGCCCAAATTATTTTCGGAATTTTGCCGCCACAATCCCGAGGTTTCGATCGACATTGTGGGCGGCAGTTCTGCCCTGGATCTTTCCCGGCGTGAGGCGGATATTGCCATACGAGCCACATCCAAACCACCCGATACCAGCCTGGGCCGAAAGTTATGTGACTTTCGTTTTGCGATATATTCCTCGCCGCAATATTTGAAAGAGAATAAGGATGTTCCCTTGCAGGATCACCAGTGGAGTTTTATCCAGGGTTCCAACGAATGGCTCGTGCCACTGATATGGAAGAAAAAAGCACACAGCCAACAGCGCATCATGTTCACCAGTAGTCTGGCAATAGCCGTATTAAATGCCGCGGCGGAAGGTATGGGTTTTACCATGATGCCCTGTTACCTGGGTGACGCCGATAACAGACTGGTCCGTGTGACCGATGTGCTGGAACCCTTAACACTGGAGCTATGGATTTTAACTCATCCCGACTTGAGGCACACCGCCAGGGTAAAGGCACTTATGGGCTATTTGTTTGACGAATTAAAAAAGGAAGCCGATTTGTTTGAAGGCAAGCGCCTAAGGGGAAAGACAAAAGTGATATATAAATTGTAGCGAAGGCGCGGCAGGTTCAATGATCAATAGTGAACAATCCTGGTTGGATTGTTGTAACCAATCGCGCATCTAAGTAAATATGCTCTGAACCCCCGGCCAGCAATATTAATCATAAGGTTTAATTTTAAACAAAATGGCCGGATTAAGAATATCAGCAATAACTTTAATAAAGGTGGAAATAAAGGTAGACAACGAACATCGAACGGCTGGTATCACCAGTTAGTTGTGTGTTATTCCTAAATCGTGAGTATCCGCCAACAGCTGAAAGCATAACTTTTAGCCAACGACTGTCGACGGATTCAGCATTATGTACTCATACTCATTCCCAACTCCACGCCGTCGTTGGATTATGCCACCCTAAACCTACCATTTTGTATGTGTCATACATAGTTATTTATGGTTTTTGTGCGGATCAGAGCCGGTCGCCATTTGCCAGTGGTGGGCCTGGTGGTGTTTGCCGAAGGCGACCAGGCCAATGTAACCGAGGCCACGAATTTTGGCGGCGTCTTGAGGTTTGGGGCCGGTAACGCGAGCGGTGTAACTTCCGTCTTCGTTTTTCGTGGCGGTCATGTCCCAGCCCGATTCCTGTTTCAGGATAGCGGGGTGCGCGCTAAACAAGCGATCGAGTGAACCTGCTGCACCGGGCGTGGCCGGACGGACGGTAAATGTTACACCACTGTCGATGGGTTGTTGCTTTGTAACCTCCACGTTAAGCGTGAAGTTTCGCATATCAACGAGATGTTGCCGCAGCGCTTCAAGATTTACCCGGCTCCAGTCGGTTTTCGGATCGGCGAGCAGTTTTTCCACCACTTCCTGAATGGCGGCGAAGGCGTCGTTGCCCGGAGCGGTAAGCGGTGTGGCTGCGCCTCCATGATGTTGGTGTTGGTGCTGATGTTCTGGTTCGGCGGCGAATATAGTTGTCGTCGCTGTTATTAAAATTGCGATAGTGATTGTGCCAGGCAGTATAGCTTTGAAGTGCATAGTCCGGTTTCTCCTGTTATTGCGTGGTTGGATCAGATGACTGCTAATGTTACGGTTAGACATCAAAACCAGGGGCGCCTGGCCCCTGATGTATTATCGTGTCAACCATGAGGACCGAAGGGGCCGGGCATGAAATTTTCCATGCTCTGTTTTTGTTCCTCCGTGAGGGTTTCGAAAAGTGCCTTGCGCGCTTCGACGACGGATTTCATTTCAGACATGTTTTTTTCCATTCTGGCGAAGTGGGCGTCCATGCCACTATCCGGCATGTGGTGCTCTTGATTGTGTTCCAACGGTTTGTTTGCCGCCATGGTTTTGACGGCTTGCTCGAAGCGCTTCCAGGCCGGTTGCTGCGCCTTGGTCAACTGTAATGATTCCTTAAGCTTGCCAAGGTGCTGTTCAACGTTGGTTTCAGAATGCATCATAGCCCTGGGCATCGTTGCCGAGTGATGCATGTTGTCCCCCGGGCCATCCATAGCCATAGCTGCCTCATGGGCCAAAACCGGAATACTGATGACAATGCCCAAACCCAACGCTGCCACGCCACTGATTTTCTTGATCTTACTCATGGTTTAATCTCCTGGTAGTATGAATGTTGCTACGAAGTAAGCTATCGTGTATTTCCCATGACGCTAATCTAGCCCGGTTATGTAACGGCCGCATGTCGTGCAGGGCTCATTTGGTAACGTTATATGTCACCAAAAACCCCGGCTGTTACATTGCGTTACAATATTGTCCCATTGACGAAAACGATTTGTAGTACATTGCTGCTATGGACCACATACTGATCGTCGACGACGACCGCGAAATCCGGGAATTGCTCAAAACCTACCTGGAACGCAACGGCTACCGCGCCACGACGGTGGCCGACGGACGGGGTATGTGGATAGCACTTAATCAAGACCGCTTCGACCTGATTGTGCTGGATCTCATGTTACCCGGCGAAGACGGTTTGACGCTGTGCCGTAATTTGCGTGCGCATTCCACGTTCTCCACCCTACCGGTCATTATGTTGACCGCGCTGGGGGAGGAGACGGAACGTATCGTCGGCCTGGAGATGGGCGCCGATGATTATCTGCCCAAGCCATTCAATCCGCGGGAACTGTTGGCACGCATCAAGTCGGTACTACGCCGTACGCAGCGTGTTCCCGGAACGACGCCAGACGAGGAAACGTCGCAATTTCACTTTAGTGGCTGGACATTGGATGTTATCAGCCGACAATTGACTTCACCCGAAGGCGTTATTGTGACGCTTTCCGATGGAGAATACCGGTTACTAAGGGTTTTTCTCGAGCATCCCAATCGTGTCCTCAGCCGTGATCAACTGCTGGATTTGACACGTGGTCGAGAAGCGATGCCATTTGATAGAAGCATCGACGTGCAGGTTGGGCGGGTGCGCAAACGGCTGAACGATACTGGTCCGGAAGCGGCTATTATCAAGACCATTCGGGGAGAGGGCTATATCCTGGCGGCGCGCGTGGAACGGTCCGGGACATGAGTGAATCGAAACACAAGCGTTGGCTGCCCCAGACGCTGTTTGGACGGCTGGTGCTGGTCATGTTGGCCGGACTATTGATCGCCCAGTTGCTGGGTGCTTATATACTCCTGCGCGACCGCGCAAGCAGTCTTTATGAAGCAAGCGGCTGGTATGTCGCACAACGTGTTGCCAGCATTGTCGAACTCATGGATACTCTGCCAGCGACGCAAAGGAAGCTTATGCTCCGCAGCTTGAATACCTCGGCGCTTCGGATCAAGCTCGATGAAGCACCGCGTTTGGCCGAGTCATCCCCCGATCTTCATGCCATGCATCTGCACACGCTGCTGTCGAATCAACTGGGTAAGCGTCCAATCCATGTGGCGGTTCTCGGCCAGGGAGGACCGGAAGAGAGATCGCCTACTTCCATGCCAGGACCACCAGGAATGCGTCATATGCCACATGGCGGGACCCATCCAATGTTGATGGCATCCGGTCCGGCCGCTTTTGCGATTGAGGTACAACTGAGCGACGAAATTTGGATGAGTATGGTTCAGGTGCTACCTTCGGGTCATTTCCTGCTACCGGGTAAACTGCTTGCGGCCCTGGCTATACTGTTGCTGTCCGTGGTCGTGCTCTCACTATTGGCGGTGCGCTGGGTGACCCGGCCGCTAGTGGCACTGGGCGAAGCGGCAGAGCGTTTGGGACGTGACATCAATCGGCCACTCCTCAACCAGGAGCAAGGCCCGAAAGAAGTGCGCCGCGCTGCGCAGGCGTTTAACACCATGCAGGCACGGATCGTAAGCCACATTCGGGATCGCGAGCGCTTTCTTGCCGCGGTATCCCACGACCTGAAAACACCGATTACACGGATGCGCTTAAGAGCGGAGTTAATGGAAGATGCAACCACGCGTGATAAGTTCATGCGTGATTTAAATGACATGGAAACCATGACGGTTTCAACGCTTGACTATATCCGCGGCGAACAACAACGTGAGGAAAGCAAACCCGTCGATATCATGGCTTTGCTTGAAAGCCTGCAGGAAGACCGCCAGTCCATGGGACAGTCCGTGAGTTTAACTGGTGCCTCTACTCCTTATCCTGCACAGCCGTTGGCGTTGCGCCGATGCCTGGAGAACCTCATCGACAATGCCATTAAATATGGAAAAGAAGCGCACGTGATCGTTGAAGATACGAAACAACAACTGGTGATTCGCATTACCGATCAGGGCCCGGGCATTCCCATGCAGCAGCTCACTGAAGTCTTTGAGCCATTTCGGCGGCTCGAAGAATCCCGCAACCGGGAAACCGGCGGAGTCGGCCTGGGGCTGAGCATAGCCCGCAGCATAGCACGTGCACACGGCGGTGAACTGACTTTACGCAACCGGTCCCAGGGAGGTTTGGAAGTGAGCCTGATTCTGCCGCGCTAAAAGAAATTAATAGAATCAGCCATTAATAGACTGCTGCCAAAACCCGGTTTAACCTCGGCACTTATATATGATTGGTCAAAGGCAAGCGTATCGATGCCGAAAAAGCAGTACGCAAAGAGAGCCGGGTGAACAGTTGGCTATGCGGTTTTTCAGCTGTCACCGGAAAGTGAAACCAACGTCATTCTTCGGGATAAACTTGTTGCGGATATTATTGCGTCTTAATGTTCCTGTAGCCGGCTAGTGGGCGGGCAATGCGGCCAATATTAGTGCCGCACAACACGTCAATACGACGTTAGTCACATCACTCCCTGTCACGCTCAAATTTTGGGCGATATGACAACTCTGTTACACCATTTCCCTCAATGCAGGTGCTTGTGGGGCTCTTGTGTTTTTGTGGTACGGCTCTTATGATGACCGCAGTATTGCTGCACAGGATTTGTGTGGATAGCGGTTACGGAGGGTTAACATGAAAACGCGATATTGGTTGTTTGCGTTGGGATTATTTCCTGCGTTAAGTCACGCTGCAGACCCGGACCCGACGGATCTGATTAAGCGGGCCTTCGACAATTGGCGCGGTAAATCCTCTTATACGGAAGTGACCATGACGGTGCACCGACCGGATTGGGAACGCAGCATGTCTATGTTGTCGTGGACGCGCGGTGATGATGATTCACTGGTGCGTTTCACCGCTCCGGCCAAGGACGCAGGCAACGCAACCCTTAAACTGGGTGATGATATGTGGATCTTCAATCCGCGCCTGAACCAGATCATTAAGTTGCCGGCGAGCATGATGGCGCAGTCGTGGATGGGATCGGATTTTTCCTATAATGACCTGGCCAAGGCCAATGAAGTGCTCACTGAATACACCCATAAACTCGCGGGTCAGGAGCAAAAGGGTGGCCATACTATATATGTGGTCGAAGCCCTTCCCAAACCTCAGGCAGCGACGGTCTGGGGCAAGCAGGTGGTGCGTATTCGCGACGACGGTGTGCTGCTGGAAGAAAACTATTTTGACCAGGATATGAAGCTGGTTAAATCCATGCAGACCAAGACGGTCGACATGCTCGGTGGCCGGCCTTATCCGGTTGTGTTGACGATGCACAAGACCGATTCGCCCGGTAAATGGACACAACTGCATTTTGAACAGGGTCATTTCAACGTGCATATCCCCGATGCGTTGTTTACCAAATCCAATCTACGAAATCCGCGTCATTTTTCATTGGGTAAGGATTAATAGTGATAGCCGCACTTGCCTGGCGTAACCTCTGGCGGCACTCCCGCCGCACGCTCTTGAATGTTTTCAGCATCGCGTTTGCGGCTGTAATCATGGTGTTTCTGTTGTCGTTCCAGCTCAGCACTTATGCCACCATGAAAGAGAATGTGTTGCGTATCATGGATGGTTTCGCGCAAATCCAGCCGCAGGGCTATCAAGATGAACCAAGTCTGAGAAAGACGATCCATAAACCCGCTGAGATACTGGCGCACGCTCAACGTATCAAGGGGATTGAAGCGGTTGCGCCACGGGCGATGAGCTTTGTTATTTTGTCCAGCGACCACAAGACTATGGGTGCGGCGGTTATGGGTGTCGACCCCGAGCGCGAACCACGTGTGTCCACGTTGGACCGGACGGTTAAACAAGGTCGTTATCTGCAAACCAAAGATGACGCAGTCATCGTGCTGGGCGCGGCGCTGGCGCGTAATCTCGGCATAGGCCTGGGTGACAGCGTGACGTTGCTGGGCGAGGGGCGGGACGGCAGTATTGCGGCGGATGTATTGAAGGTAATTGGTATTTTCGAAACCGGTACCCCGGACATCGACCGTCAGTTTTCTCAAATACCATTGCGCCGTTTCCAGACCACTTTTGCCATGGGTTCCGCGGTTAATGTCATCGTGCTGTCCGGTCCGACTCTCACCGGTGTCACCAATGCATTGCCGGCCGTGCGTGCCGAAATGGCAAATGATGGAGCGCCGTCCCAAGCACTGGCGGTACAATCCTGGAAGGCTTTACAACCAGGGCTGGATGCTGCTATCAACCTGGACCTGTCCACGTCATTGTTATGGTATGCAAGCCTCGTGATCGTGGTGGTGTTTATTATTCTCAACACCCTGTTAATGTCAGTGCTGGAACGTACACACGAGTTCGGTGTGTTGCTGGCGATCGGCATGCGCTCCGGAAAGCTCGGTGTCATGATCTGGCTGGAGCTTGCCTTGCTGGCGTTGCTCGGATTGATCATTGGTATTGCCATAGGTACTGGCGTCACGTTGATGATCGGGTATTACGGCATGGAAATGCCGGGTGCGGAAGCGATCTTTGCCCAATGGGGGCTGCCCGGAAAGTTATACCCTCGTGTCAGCCTGTTGAGTATAACTGCAGGACCGGGTGTCATGGTGTTGGCTATTTTGCTGGCGGGGATCTTTCCTTACAGGCGATTGCGCCGAATTGAACCCGTTGCCGCCATGAGGGCTGCATAATGCGTGTCTTGGCCATTCTGTTTCCCTTCGCCTGGCGTAACCTGTGGCGTAATAAGCGGCGCACTTTTATTACGTTGCTGGTGGTCAGTGTAGGTGTTTGGTCTATCCTCGCTTTCAATTCAATCATTCGTGCCTGGTCGGACAGTACGCTTGCCGGTAGCCTGAAAAACATGACGGCCGAGGCGCAAATCCACGTGCCGGGTTATCTTGATAATCCGGATATCAAACACAGCTTTCCGGCGCCTTCCGGTCAGCTTACCACGTTGTTGAATTCGAACATGATCAAGGCCTGGGCGCCACGGTTACGCATCCCCGCCATTATTCAAAGCGAATATGAGACGTTGCCGGTTACACTGGTGGGAATGGTGCCGGAGCGGGAAGAGGGCGTGTCATTCATAGCCGATGCCGTGACACAGGGTGAACCTTTGCAAGATGGTGATGATGATGGCGTGTTATTGGGGCGCCATTTAGCTGAGCATCTTAAAACCCGGGTTGGCAAGCGTATCGTCATCATGGTCAGTGATGCTACCGGCAAGTTAAGGGAGCGGGGTGCGCGAGTCAAAGGTATTTTTTCGGCGTTGCGGGGCATGGAGGATAATTTCATGTTCATGGGACTGCATCCGGCGCAACGTTTACTGCACGCAGAGGGTCAGCTTTCCGAGATTGCGTTGATGACGGCGCCGCAGGCGCCACTGGACACGGTGCTGCAACAGTTACGCAGTGCTGCGCCGCAACTGGATATCAAAAGCTGGGCGCAACTTAAACCTATTACCAAGGGTATTCACGATCTCACCGAAGGTTTTATTTACGTGTGGTTGTGGGTGATGTTCGTGCTCATCGCCATAGGCGTTGTGAATACCCAGTTAATGGCCGTTTTTGAACGCACGCGTGAATTCGGATTGTTGCAGGCGTTGGGTTTCAGGCCCGGTTGGGTGGTGCTGGAGGTCGTGCTGGAAGCGGTGCAGATTATCGGCTTTGGTGTTTTTGGCGGAGCGCTTGCCGCTTATCTTACCGTGTACGCCTTACAGGACGGTATTTCCCTCGGTGCTTTGTCCGCGGGCGCGGATTTTCTGGGTACCGAACGCGTGCTTTATCCGCGCCTGGATCAAACTGAATTTGTCGTCACGGTCGTCGTGATCTGGGGGTTGGGAGTCGTGACCGCCCTGTGGCCGGCGCGCCGTGCCGTCCGTTTTGATGTTATTGAAGCCATGCGCTCAACCTGAGGAAACGTTTATGACTGCTATTGTCGAATGTAAAAACCTCGTTAAACAATACCAGCAGGGTGAAACCACCGTCCGGGCCTTGCGTGGGGTTGATGTCGCATTTAACAAAGGCGAGTTTGTTTCCATCTCCGGGCCATCCGGTTCCGGTAAAAGCACGCTGTTGCATATCATTGGCAGCCTGGAACAACCTACCGAGGGTGACGTAATATTGGATGGCGTGCCATTGGCGCGGCAATCCAGGCAGCAATTGGCGGATTTGCGCCTTAATCGCATTGGCTTTGTATTCCAGGCCTACAATCTTATCCCTGTACTTTCCGCGGCGGAAAACGTGGAGTTCATCCTGCAGCTGCAAGGCGTGGATGCCAAAACCCGCCGTGAGCGTTCGGCGGAGTTGATGCAGGAGGTGGGTTTGCAGGGACTGGAAGACCGAAGGCCCGGTCAGCTTTCCGGTGGTCAACAACAGCGAGTGGCGGTGGCGCGCGCGCTGGCCAGCCATCCCGCCATCGTGCTTGCCGACGAGCCTACGGCTAACCTGGATACTCAAAACTCCGATGAGTTGCTGGCCCTCATGTCACAGTTAAACCGGGAATCACAAGTTACCATTATCGTTGCTACCCATGATCCACGGGTCATCGAACATACCCAGCGTCATATTGTGCTGACCGACGGTCGTATTGAATCAGACGAGGCCCAGGCTGCCTGATGCGCTTGGCAATAGTCTCTTTTTCGTTGGCACTGCTATTTATAACTCCCGCGCAGGCGGCGGACCTGGGAGGGCGTTTCAAACTGGATGCCATTGGCTATGATGCCGGGCCGGACACGCCCGAGGCGGGATTGGACTTTGAGCGCAGTAACGAACTGGCCGCGCAATTGCGGCTTGAATGGCGCCACAATGTCTCGCCCTGGGATATCGATGTTGCCTGGCAATTCGACAGCCGGCATGGCAGCGCCGTGGAAAAGGATTATGCGATGGCGGCCAGCTATCCATTCCTGTCATACAGCGCCGATGATAACGGCTACTGGGATATGACCGACGACCTGGTGGACGGTGGTGCAACTTATACGACTCAGCGGCTGGATCGACTTAACGTGAGTTATACGGCAACGGCCTTTGTCATCCGGTTGGGCCGCCAGGCGTTAACCTGGGGTAGCGGGCTGGTGTTTCATCCCCTGGATCTGGTTAATCCCTTTCAGCCGGTAGCTACCGACACAGCCTATAAACGCGGCACCGACATGGCTTATGGACAATGGCTGATGGACGACGGCTCCGATATCCAGTTCGTTGTTGTGCCGCACAAAACCCGCAACAGTATCGACCCAAACGCCGGCAAGGCCACGCAGGCAGTATTTGCCAACCTGGTTGGTGACGTATTGCAGTGGACGGTGCTTCTGGCAAAAGACCGTAGCGATACCGTGATGGGGATCGGCGCCAGTGGCTCGCTGGCGGGTGCCGCCTGGAACATGGAGGCAGTGCCAACCCGTCTGGACGGCGGCGGCACCAGGACGTCGGCACTGTTGAACATTACCCAGGCTGACACATTTCTCAATCGCAATATCACCATGTTTGCCGAGTTATACCGCAACGGCTTTGGTGAGAAAAGCAGCGATTATACTTTAGTGCAACTTAACAGCGATCTCGTGACGCGTCTTGAGCGCGGCCAGCAGTTTGTCACGGGAAGAGACTATGTTTCACTGGGAGCTACTTATGAATGGACTGCGTTGTTGCAGGTAATGCCAACCTATATTGTCAATCTGCAAGACCACAGCAGTTTGTTGGATGTTCAGCTTAGCTACTCCTTGAGTAATGATGTTTTGCTCAAAGGAGGAATACGCCTGGCATTTGGCGATCAAGGATCCGAATTCGGCGGTCTTGAATTAGCACCCTTGTCTAACGTCTACCTGGCAAAAGCGGATCAGGCTTTTGCCCGGCTGGAAATGTATTTTTAATTATTCTGCATAACCGTAACAGGCTCGACCTGTACCAACAGGTACCGTCAACTTCATGGACTATGGTGCATTTTATTTATTGGAATTCGTGAGTTTGGCTAAAAAAGAGCCAACAATTGAAAGTGTAACTAAGGCTACCCATAATCTGGATCAAGTAAATGGAAAAGACCATGTGCTAAAAAGATATGTTTTCGTAGGCCATCAATATGTTGCTGGAGGTTAGTACGCTATTCAAAACATTTTGTTGATAACAGGCAAGGAGACAAGGAGTTATGACCAGTACACCACTAAAAGAATCATTAAAATATTTGAAGTCATTCAGTTTGTTAGTCATTGTCTTTTTTGCGCTACCCGCGTTGGCGGACGAGCCCGATGATCATGGCCGGGGCCCGATTAAGGTTTTAACACAGAATTTATACGTCGGTGCAGATATATTGCGAGTCGTGGATGTGGGTAGCGTAGAGGACATTCCTGGCGCTGTGGCGCAAACGCTGCAAATCATCCAGCAAACGAATTTCCCGGAACGGGCTAAGGCCATTGCCAAAGAAATCAAGCGCGCCCAACCGGATCTCATTGGGTTGCAGGAAGTGTCAACGCTGCGCACCCAGTTCCCCGGTGATTTTTTTGTGGGCAACCCGCAGCAGGCGGAAGATGTTATGTACGATTACCTGGATATTTTACTGGCTGAATTAAAGAAAAAAGGGCTGCACTATAAAGTGGCCGCTATCGTGCAAAATGCGGACGTCGAAGTGCCGGCATATGCGGGAACGGACGGGATGGGCAATCCGCTGTTTATGGATGTACGGTTGACGGATCATGACGTTATACTGGCGCGCAAGTCCATAAAGATCCGCAACTCGACAGCGAAACACTATTTCACCAACCTGCAAGTTCCCGTTACCGAAAATTTCACGATTGATTTTACCCGTGGCTATACTGCCGTGGATGCCAGAGTGCGCGGCAAATGGTATCGCTTCGCAAATACACACCTGGAATTACCCGGCCCGCCGCCTGTTTCGCTGATACCCGCTGCGCAGGCACAAGAATTGATTGGAGTGTTATCTCAATCTCCCTTGCCGGTTGTACTGGTTGGTGATTTTAATTCAAGCCCTGAAGATCAAACAGATTCCACAGGTGCGGTACCACCCTACATGCAATTGGTGATGTCCAATTTTGCCGATACCTGGCTGCACCGCTTCGGCAAACCTTCGGCAGGATATACCTGTTGCCAGGATGAATTGCTGGATAACGAAACGTCGCTGTTAAATATGCGCATTGATCATATTTTTGTGCGCAGCCCCGATGGAGACCCTACAGTGTTGAACGACGCAATGGTGCTGGCGAACACTGTGGGTGACCGCCCCAAGGATAAAACGCCTTCCGGTTTATGGCCGTCCGACCACGCCGGTGTGTGGGCGCGGATCAAGTTCTTTAATCCGCGGGAGTTACATCGCGAAAAGTGGCGTAGATAATAGGGGAATGGTACTTTTTTGTGTATCTAACATAATGTTGCAGGATATTTGGACGGAAATAGTGGGCACTATTCCGTCCTGAGATGCTCCTCAATCACTATTGTTACGATTTAACCATAGTTGCAACATAATCTATTGAATAAGGATGCATCGCTACTAACAGGGAGATGCTGTTCGGAACAATATGGCCCGAGTTTGAATTCAATGAGTAACGGTTAGAAACCACTATTCCCCAGCGGGTCGCTTTTAAGACTAATTTAAGAAATTCCTCACGGATGCGTTGCCAAAATCCCTTGCCTTATTCGACGCTCTATATTAATTTGAGCAATTCATTCTGCGGCTTAGCGTGCGTGATAAGTCACAGCTGTAAACCGCGAATAATAACAAATACTTACCGATTATATAACTGATTTTTGTTAGGGGGAGGCACATTATGTTGTGTCGATTGAGGGTCTGTTTGGGGACGTTGGTACTGGTTTGTGTTGCTGTATTACTGACCGCATGTGGGGGCGGCGGCGATGGCGGAACCAACCCCAAACCACAGCCTGTTGTACAGACGGGTGTCTTTGTTGATTCCCTGGTAGCCGGCGTCAATTACGCCACCGCATCCCAGCAAGGGGTAACCAATTCCAGGGGCGAATTTAATTATCTCGATGGAGAACGAGTTACGTTTTCCATTGGCGGTATTGTGTTGGGTACGGCTGATGCCGGTCCAGTGGTTACGGCGCTAATGTTGGTGAACGGCGCAAACGACGTGAGCGATCCGCGCGTGACGAATATAATCAGGCTACTCATCTCGCTGGACAGCGATGCCAATCCGGGCAATGGAATCAATATTTCTCCAACCACGCATACCGCTGCTGCCGGCATGTCCCTGGATTTTAGCAGCGCAACATTCGACACCCATGTGCAGGCTTTGCTGGAGGCCGTAAACGGTGCTGATTCGCAACTGGTGGATGCTGGTGAAGCGCAAACCCATTTTAACACCACGATAAAAACCAGTTGGGGCACCATGACCTGGGGAACCGATTGCTGGAACCAGGTTTGCCCATAAATAAAATTTACAATAGCTGGAAATAATAATTTTTCGAGAGGGAGTGAAATGAAACGGTTAATGCAAATTACTGGCAGTATGGGGATTGCGTTGGCGGCATTGGTAACCGCGCCGACATTGGCGGCACCTCCTGTTCAACATGTTTTTAGCAATGGCCAGCCCGCAGACGCCAACCAGGTGAATGAAAATTTTCAGGAACTGGCGGATCGTATCGAGGAAATTCCAGTGGGTCCACAAGGGGAGGCGGGTCCGGGAGTTACTCAAATTGATTTTGATCCTTATCGTCACAATTTTTCGACTAAAACATTTAAAGTTTTTGAACAAAATCCTGTTACCCAACTTTTTGAACCATTATATGAAGAGGTGCGCACGTACGACCGTTCTGTGCCCGGCGAATTGAAGGAAACCCGTACGCGATACGACAGAGATCAGATAGTTGTCTTGCAAGAGACGCGAAAGTATACGTTCAATGCGAATGGGGATAAGTTGTGGACACAACGAGAACGTACTGACGAATTTAATCCCAGCGGTACGGTATCCGATTACAGTCCTCCGATTAAGGTACTTGGCGGTACTATGATCATTGGGTTACCCTGGGCTTCAGCGGCTATATCCCATAATTCTGATCCCTTACAGATACCCCCATCATATGATGGAATTACGCATGACAAAAGAACCCTATTAGCCCAGGAAAGCATAACAGTTAATAATGTTGTGTACGATGATTGCCTGAGATTGCTCATAGAGAGAAATGGAGTACAAATAATAAACTGGTATTGCAACGGTTATGGGCTGGTAAAACGTATAGGTAATAGAATATTTGAATTGGTACCGCCGGCACCATAGAGAGATTGTAAATACATACTGCTGGTCTTTTGCATTTTCCAATAACCGGAAATAACAAGTTTTAAAGAGGGGGTGAAATGAAATGGCTAAAGCAAGTCAGTTGCGGTCTAAGTTTTGCATTGGCAGCGTTGATTAGCGCGCCGGCTTTTGCCGCGCCGTCTGTGCAACATATTTTCAGCAACGGCCAGCCCGCGGATGCCAACCAGGTGAATGAAAATTTTCAGGAACTGGCGGATCGTATCGAAGAAATTCCGGAAGGTCCTCAGGGGCCTCAAGGTGAGCCGGGGCCTCCCGGGCCGCAAGGAATACCGGGGCAAAACGGTGCCAATGGTTTAAACGGCCTCGATGGTGAACGAGGTCCCACAGGCCCTCAAGGTGAACCAGGTCCTCCGGGACCAAGCGGTCCAGAAGGGCCGCAGGGTGAAATCGGTCCACAAGGTGAGCCGGGACCGGGATTTGTATCAATAAGCTACGACAATTACAGGCATAGTTTTTCATCTAAAACTTTTTCATTATCTCGAGCTTTCGTATCTGATGGACAGAGTTTAGCGCAAACAGAAATCCGGACTTACGATAGATCGGTGCCCGGCGAGATCATCGAGACACGCGAAACATATGATACTGCTAATGACATTAGAATTAAGTACGGCAAGCACTATTATGCCAGTGGGCAAGGGCAGGATGTTTTGCATATTCGTTTTGAGTTTTTTAATAATTCGGATCCATCAATATGGGGTGGAACCACAACATATGAACCGTCCGTATTGATTGCCAAAAATCAAATGATAGTTGGTCAATCCTGGAACACGACGGGAATCTATGTCAGTGAGCTTGCTGATACTACCACGAGCGAAACCGTATTTATTGATTCGCGAACCTTGTTAGGACTGGAAAATATCACAGTAAATGGAACAGCATATCAAGATTGCTTAAAAATAGAACTAAACTATACTTATTCAACGAAAGAGAGTACCACGGGCGGGAAAGCTCATCGCGTTCAGTGGCGTTGCCCAGGGATGGGGCTGGTCAAGCAAATCGCTATAAACCAGCTAATATCTAGTAATAACACTGTTCACTCGTACTGGGTAGTAAAAGAACTTGAATCGACAACACAATAGAACAGGGATTAGTACATCCTGGAATTAGGAATCAATTCAATATAGATGGATCTTTTAGTTGGATTGTGTGTTTGGTTTACAGTTAGCGTCTAGGACGGTGTAAGTAGTGTTGCATCATTCCTGGGCGATGTGTAATGCGTTGTGTTGGGCGTCACTGACCTGTTGTTTCATGAGTTCGACGATGGCATAGAAGCCGACGTGGCGGGTGAGGGGGAGGTGCTCGTCCAGTTACAGCTTTTCAAAGAATTCGTCGACGTCCATTTGATGGGTTTGTCCAACTATGTATAGGTACACTTGTTCCTGTTTCTAGCCGGCTTAATTTGGTAGCCTGCAACATTACTGCAGGTCGTTGGATATCCAATTACGCTACTCTTTGAGTAATGATGCTTTGCTTATGGGGGAACACGCCTGGCGGTTTGCGAACAGCGGCCAGAATTTGGCCGGTTTGAAACACTATCCTTATCCAAATCTAATATCTATCTAACAAAGGCGAGCCAGGATTTTGTTTGGCCGGTAATGTATTCCCGAGTTTTTCGTGGCGGTGCGAGCAAACAGTTCGTTACCTGCTTGTTTGTGCCAATATTTGCAATTAAAGTAGTCTTCATCTGTATTTATCTTGCGATCAAATATTAACCACCTTGTCGCCCAATTTAGGTCGTGGTGCTCAATATTAAAATACAAAAATTTACATTGCTGTCCCACACAAACTTGTTTTTGTCATACCGGCGAATGCCGGTATCCAGCAAGTCTTTCAAAAACCTGGATTCCGGCCTTCGCCGGAATGACGACCACCCGCTTTGTGAATTCCACGTCCCTCGCCTGTTCAGAGGGTCTGTAGCTGTTATTTCAGACAAATGTATCACTTTCCTATCTGTAGTGTGGGACAGCAATGAAAAATTTAATAAAAACATTGTTCAATTCGTTACTGTTCAAGTTGCTGCTCTATTATACTGTTCGTTGGTAGGTTTATTTTGGGGTGTTAAATTGTAGGGTTAATAGCTGTATAACGACATTGAACAGGATTAACTCGCGGGCTTGTTTCTGGATAACCGGGTTTTTGCTATACTGTGATCGGGATCGTTAGTTTTAATATCACGAGTCGTTGTTAGCTGGCCGGTGTGTAGCGTGGTGATGAGCGTTAATTGGGAATGCGGTGGAAACAATAAAGTGATAAGTCAGCTAAGCGGAACGTAATACAGCGATACTCAATGTCGATGGGAAAAATATAAGGAGAAGTGGTTAAGATTAAGGACTGCATAATATTCCAAACAAATAATGCCCTATGAAACCGACATTGTCCCTCCGAATCCAGCATCCTGCCGACTTAACTCATATTGAGTTATCAAACATGTTCGAGCTTTTTAGCCAATATTATGGCGCCTGTACTTTGCAAAATTTTATTAACGATATGTCGGAAAAGGACTATGTTTTCCTTATGCAGGATACGCAGACGGCCGGTATAGTAGGATTTACCACGGCGCTGGTTATGCCTTTGAGCGTTAATTCCCGCCAAATTTGCGCGATTTATTCCGGTGACACGATCGTTCATCACCGCTATCGGGGATCACAACAATTATTGTTGTCGTGGTGTACATTTGCAGGTCAATTAAAAGCAAAAATTAACGATGCGCCTTTGTACTGGTTTTTGATTGTCAAGGGTTATCGCACATACCGTTATCTGCCGTTGTTTACCAGGCGATTTTATCCGAACTGGCGTTACCCAACCCCATCTAGAATTCAGGATATACTCGACACCATGGCAACGGCGAAATTCGGCGACGCGTATCGACCGGACAACGGGCTGATTCGTTTTAACCATTCAAAAGGGCATTTGAAAGGACATTGGGCGGATGTTCCTGAGCATTTGACGGGTAAACCGGATATTCAGTATTTTTTGGAGCGCAACCCGGGCTACCATCTTGGCGACGAACTGGCGTGTATTACCGAGCTGACAGAGACCAACCTGAAATCCCATGCATTGCGCGCGTTTAAAGGCGGTATGCATTGAATACGCATTGGGAGGCCATTAAACGTGCGACGGCGCCGGCAAGTGGACTCTTTTATCAAGCTCTCGACAACCCGATACAAGCGCAACAGTATTGTTTGAACGAAATATTGCAATCAAATGCGAATTGCGAGGTCGGGCTGCACTACGATTTTTCAAGTATCAAAAATGTCTGCGAGTATCAAGACAAACTGGCCATATCAAGTTACCGGCAAATTGATGGTACTATACAACGCATCGCCAATGGTGGAAACAATCTGCTTTACTCGGAACCTACAATTGCGTTTGAAGTAACCAGCGGCAGCGCGGGCGCGTCCAAGTTGATTCCCTTTACTAAAAACAGCCTGGTGTATCTGCAGAATGGTATCTTTCCCTGGTTATTTGACCTGGTGTCTAATAGGAACAGGATAACGGCGGGTAGAACGTACTGGTCTGTCAGTCCCCGTACCCGCGTGAAACAGGTTACTCCCATAGGTATTTCCGTTGGATTTGACAGCGACGCCGACTATTTTGGTTCGCAACTCGCAAACCATATTGCGGCGCTTTCAGTTGGAGTGCCTGCCTCACAACATCAAAATGACGTTGCGATATGGAAAATATTGACCGCGCGCCAGTTACTGGTCACGGAAGATCTTGCTTTTGTATCGATATGGAGCCCCACCTTTATTCTGGAATTGTTCCGCTTTATTCAGCAGTATGTCGAACAATTTATTCGTTTTGTGGCCAGCGGCAGGGCAGAAGGTTTTGATGTGGATGTTGACACGAACTTTGTCGCCGCGCCGGAAAGGGCAGCGGTAGTGCGTGACGCTGTTTCCGCGTCGAATATAGATATTCAACAGTTGTGGCCGGGATTTGACACCCTGAGCTGCTGGATGGACGGCAGTGCGGCCCGTTTTGTACCACAGCTTTCACAATATTTTACCGCCGGACAATTGCAGGCAAAAGGGCTGCTGTCAACGGAGGGTATTATGAGTATCCCATTGTGTGATACTGAGGATCCGGTTTTGTCCGTTACCAGTGGTTTTTACGAATTCATGGACAGCCAGGAACAACCGCGACTGTGCCATGAGTTGGAAACAGGCGAAGTTTATCGTGTGGTAATAACATTACCCAATGGATTGTATCGTTATGACAGTGGCGATTATGTCAAAGTAACGGGTTACTATCGGAATACACCAACCTTTCGGTTCGTGGGGCGTTCTGCATTAACCAGCGATATCTGTGGCGAAAAACTTTCCGATGCTTTCGTGTCGGAGAAATTGGCCGCAGTCACTGGGTTTTCGTTGCTGGCACCCAGTCTGGAGCCAAAACCTCACTATGTTTTGTTTTTAGATAACGAGCATTACACGGATACTACTGCGCGTACCGTAACAGCTACGATAGAAAAGTCGCTATGCCAAAATTCACAATATAGCTACGCCCGGGAGCTTGGTCAGCTAAATGCCCTTTCGTTTGCATTGGTAGGTAATCCAACCGAAAAATATATTCATCATGAACTGGCGCAGGGCAAGATCCTGGGTGATATCAAACCACCTTGCCTGAGCCCAGAACTGGATTGGGCTGAAAAGCTATGTCGCCATTAAAAATTGCGCTTATATCACCGAAAGGTCCATTGTATCGTTACAGAAACGGTATTTTTAAGAAATCATTACGCTATGCGCCGTTGACTTTGACGACGCTTGCCTCCCTGACGCCTGATGAGGTCAATCCACAATTTCAGTTATATGACGAAGGCGTCGAGGATGTTCCACTGGATATCGATGCGGATATTGTTGGCATGACGGTCATTACAGGTACCGCGCCCCGTGCCTACGAACTGGCAAAACATTACCGGGAGCGGGGGATCACCGTGGTGCTGGGCGGGCCACATGTGACATTGCTACCTGAGGAAGCGCAGCAACACGCGGATACCATCGTATCCGGTTACGCGGAACAAAGCTGGCCCGCCTTAATTCGTGATTTTGAGGCGGGGAAGCTGCTGGAGCGGTACACCCAAGACCCGGATTTGAAATTGCAAAACCTGCCGTTTCCGCGCAGGGATTTACTGGACGCCAAAAAATTTCTCACCATGGATGTATTTGAGGCAACACGCTCATGCAACCATGCCTGTAACTTTTGCGTCGCGCCGGCAGCATGGGGAAGAAAACCCTACCAGAAGCCGGTTGACTATGTTGTCGATGATATTCGCCGCCAGAATGCGAAAAAGATTATCTTTATCGACTTGAATCTCATATCGGATCGCAAATATGCGGCCCGGCTGTTTGAAGCGCTTATTCCCTGCAACATAAGCTGGTTTGGGCTGGCCACCAGTTTGATTATGCACGACAGGGAACTGCTAAAACTCATGGCCAGAAGCGGCTGCACGGGCCTGCTGATAGGATTTGAATCCATATCAAAAGACAACCTGCGCAGCAGTAACAAGCGTTTTAACACGCCGGACCAGTATGCTGACCTCATATCACTGTTGCACCGTTACGGGATCAGTGTGATGGGATGCTTTGTCTTCGGCATGGACTACGACAACGAACAGGTATTCGATGAGACGGCGCGGTTTGTCGTCGACACCCATATTGATTTGCCCCGTTTTGCGATTGCGACACCTTTTCCGGGTACCCCTTTTTTCGCGCGGCTCGAGCGGGAGCAACGCATACTGACCCATAATTGGGAATTGTATGATGGTCAGCACGTGGTTTTTCAGCCCAGCCAAATGGCGGTTGAAACCCTACAAAAAGGTCATGAGCGTACCTGGAAATCCGCTTACCGTTGGCGGTCGATGGCCAAACGTATTGCCGGTTCGCGCACCCAGATTCCCATCTCGATCATCGCCAACCTCGGATACCGTTACTACGCGAACCACTTGCACGATTTTTATAATTGCGATTGGTATATTGGCCAGCGGGACAGACCGGCAAAGAATGCGCTGGCAGAACGTAGCCCGCTAAAGGCCAACCTATGAAGCTGACGTTAATACATCCCAGCATCGGTCGCCGCCCCAACCAGCGTTACATCCGTACCTGGCAAATGGAGCCCCTGCCACCGGCACTTATTGCGGGGCTGACGCCGCCACATATTGATACGGTATTTTATGACGACCGTATGGAAAAAATTCCCTATGATGAGCCCACTGACCTGGTCGCGATGAGCATCGAGACCTACACAGCGAAACGTGTTTATCAGATTGCCAGTGAATACCGCCGTCGCAACGTGCCGGTTGTTATCGGCGGGTTTCATGCCAGCTTGTGTCCCGATGAAGTCTCACAGTATGCAGAAACCGTGGTCGTCGGTGAGGCTGAATCCCTGTGGCGTGAAGTGATTGATGACTTTCAACACAACAATTTGCAAAAGGTCTATAAAAGTGAACACCGGCCCTCACTAAAACAGAACCACTACGACCGTTCCATATTTGCCGGTAAGCGCTACCTGTCATTGGGGTTGGTGGAAGTGGGCAGGGGCTGTAAATTCAAGTGTGATTTCTGTGCCATACAGACGGTTTTTGAGCGCAGTTACACCGCGCGGCCCATCGATGATGTGGTGAAAGAACTGCAGCAGCTAAGATCGTCGAAGCAATTTTTCTTTTTTGTGGATGATAATTTCGCAGCGGATATCAGCCAGGCCAAGGAGTTTTTAACTGCGATTGCGCCGTTGAATATCCGGTGGGTGACCCAGATGAGTATCAACGCTGCCCATGATGAAGAGTTCCTGGGTTTGCTTAACCGCGCCGGCTGCCAGGGTGTGCTAATTGGCTTTGAAAGCCTGAACAAGGAAACTCTAAAGTCCATGAAAAAAGGCTTTAATACCATGTCCGGCGGCTATGAGAAAGCCCTGGATAACCTGCGCCGTCACAACATACGTATCTATGCAACATTTGTATTCGGGTACGATAACGACGATCATGGCACATTCAAAGAGACTACGGAATTTGCACTGCGCCACAAGTTCTATATCGCCGCCTTCAACCACTTAACGCCTTTCCCCGGAACACCTTTATACAAAAGGCTACATAACGAAGGCAGGTTAATCTACCCGAACTGGTGGCTGGATGACAACTATAATTATAATAAATTGCCGTTTTATCCAAAGAACCTGCGTCCTGACGAACTGCAAGATTATTGTATCGAAGCGCGGCGCCGATTTTATTCCGTGCGCAACACCCTGTACCGTGCCTTCGACAAGGTGAACGCATCGAACATGTTTATGCTTCGCAACTATTTCATGATCAATGCCATGCACAGGGCGGAGATCAGCATGCGTAATCATTATCCATTGGGAGATCAGGGATGGGAAGGACCGCTGTTGAAGGCGCAATAGACACGTTGCCCGCTACCGCAGAACGATATACCGCAATGCCATCCGCGGTGTACGGCAATCTGGAGTATTGTATCGCGCAACCGCAACACGACGGTGCGTTGCGTCGTCTGATGCGTGACAACCCCATTCCCGGCTGGGTGACGTTGTCCTATGAGCGTGAACCTGATTACTTTTATGCGACGACAATCGAAGGCGAAAAACATGATACGATGATCGGCATTGACCGTGACACGAACAGGATTATCGGGCTGAGCACCCGTTCGGTTCAACAACGTTTTATCAATGGCGAACCGCGGGACGTGGGTTATTTTGGTCAGCTGCGCCTGGATCCGCGTTACCGAAATCAGATCCGGCCGCTTAAATACGGTTTTAGATTCTGCAGAAATCACGTGCATAGCGACGGCATCACTCCTTACTATCTCACCAGTATTATTAGCGGCAACACCCGCGCCAGACAATTATTGACCGCCAATTTGCCGGGATTTCCCACTTATCGGGAAATCGGTACATTTAACACCCTGGCAATTCCCTGTAAGGCATATAAGCAAACGCTCAATAGTAACGGTCTATCGGTACGGCGCGCCAACCATGAGGACGCCGGAGCGATTGTTCGTTGTCTGAACCGTAATAACCAACGCTATCAGTTTGCCTCGGTGTGGACGCCTCAGGACCTTCAATCACCAACACGGTGCCGGGGCTTGTCCATCGGAGATTTTTTGATTGCGCGACGAGGCGACAAAGTAGTGGGTTGCCTGGCATGCTGGGACCAATCCACCTACAAACAAACCGTCGTACGTGGCTATAGCAAGTTCACCCGCCATACCCGGCCGGTGATTAACTTATTGTCGCGGGCGCTTGGTTACCCATCGTTACCGGCCCCGGGCCGGGAAGTTCAACAGCTTTATGTCTCCCATCTGGCGATCGACCAAGATGACCCGCAGGTATGTGTCGACTTGGTGAAAGCGCTAATGGATCAAACAAGTCGGCGGGGACATCAATTGTTGCTGCTCGGCCTGTCACACGATAACCCCATGTTGCCACTGGTGCGCAAAACCTTCAGGCATTTAACATACAGAAGCCAGCTTTACGTGGTGTACTGGGATGATGGGAAAAACGCAGCAAACAGTCTTGATGGCAGGGTAGTGCACACGGATATTGCTTTCCTTTAGACCACGGGTGGCATGGCAATATCGCCCGAATAAACTTAATTTAACTAGCAATGGGGCACATGCAAAAATTAGACTTAAAAGTCATTGGAAATATTAGCGCGCCCGATATGGCACCTATGGATGGGGAAGAAGGTGTCAGTGGCTCTCTTCCTCAGTCATGGTATCCCGTGTGTCGCTCCAGGGACCTCAAAAAAGGCCGGGTGAAACTGGTTGAACAGTTTGCCGGACAATGGATTATGTACCGGAATGATGATGGCCAGGCAGTGGTGGTATCGCGTTACTGTTGTCATATGGGGGTTGATTTGCAGTGTGCCCGGGTGGTCGGTGACAACCTGGTATGTCCATTACACCAGTGGGAGTTCGATACCGAAGGCGTTTGTACGCGTATCCCGGCAGGTGACCCGATCCCCAAAGCTGCCAGACAACAAACCTTACCCTGCATTGAAAAGTATGGGATTGTATTTGTGTTCTGGGGTGATGATGACTGTTTTGACATACCGGCATTTCCCGGATTACAGTCACCGATGTTTGATAAGGTACGGCTTATCGGTCTGGGCGCTCCCTATGAATCCATCACCCTTAATGGGTTCGACTCGTACCATTTCGAATATATTCACAACCGCAAAATTTTAGGCGAGCCGGCACTTGCCAGCGATCAGCATCATCATCTTGCCATTGACTTTGTGACCAAAGTTAAACTGCGGCGCTGGCCGGACTATGTATCGCGCTTGCTGGGTTTTACCACCTTTGACATGCGGCTGGACTGCTGGGGCGGCAATCTGATTATTGTCAGTAACAAATCAACGGGATTTCGTGCTTTGTTGGCACTGGCGCCAGTTGATGACAATAACTGCAAGGTCTACTTTGTTGGGGCCATGGAACAAAAAGGAGGCAACATTGGCAAGAGAATTGCCAAACGGCTGTATTTGTGGGCAACCAGCGTGTTGGGTAAACACTTTCTCGATCCGGATAAGCCCGTTATCACGGGCATGCGTCCCAAGCCCGGCGTGCTGCTAAAAGACTCCGACCGCTGCGCGATCCGGTTCTGGCAATATTGGAAGGCGTTGCCGCGCAAGTCCGTGGCGAAACAAAAAAGGCAAATGTTATGAGAGCCTTATTTGGCGAAGC
Source organism: Gammaproteobacteria bacterium (assembly GCA_050116575.1). Lineage (GTDB taxonomy): Bacteria > Pseudomonadota > Gammaproteobacteria > SZUA-152 > SZUA-152 > JAKEGK01. The sequence continues at coordinate 24,609 of JASFOJ010000042.1, forward strand.
GCTTGTAGATGAAATTGCCTTGTATGGGGATGCCAAAGATTTTTTAATGGACAGGCACGGAAAATTGACCGAGCAATGCCTGGAGTGGTTAACGAAAACCCGGGGCCTTGAGTTGGCTACCATGACATTGTATGTGTGGCTAAAAGAATTCAGGCACCGGGAATTCTGTGACACGGTATCAGCGCTTGATGCCAGACCAGATGAAAATCCGTCGACAGTAAAACTAGTTATCGTTCCCGGTATGTTTTATCGGGAATTCCCTGAACTGGGAGGCGATGGCCGGTTGATGCAACAGATTGCCCGACGCTGTGGTATTGAAGCATCGATTGCACCCATCGCCAGTACCGGTGCGTTGGAAGACAACGCGCAAATATTATCAAATATTGTCCGGGAACACGCCGGACAGAAAATATGGCTGGCATCGGTCAGCAAGGGCAGTGCGGAAGCCGGGCTTGCTCTTGCGGGGCTGAGCGAAAAACAACGCCAATGCATCCGGGGATGGATAAGTATATGCGGCATTTTCAAGGGCAGTCCGGTAGCCGATATCCGTCTCAAAAGGCCTTTCGGGCGGCTGGTACTGAAAACCTATATGAAATGGATCGGTGCCGATTTTCGTGGCATAGACGATATGCGCACCGGTTACCCGAGTTGGAACAAAAACCTGGTCGATCATGGCATTGAAACTATCCATGTTCAGCCTGTCCCGTTAGCGGGCCACGTGCATCCGGACTTGGTGAAACGTTACCGGCAACTGGCGGCGAATGGACCCAATGATGGAACCATATATCTAAATGATCTGATAACACGGTCAGGGCATGTGTATCCGGTATGGGGTGCCGACCATTTTTTTCACGATAGTGCTGTAGTCCCGCTGATATATAAGTTGTGCCATTACCTTAAAAACCAAAGCGCAGGGAGGAATTGCCGCAATGAATCTACTGAAAACGATAATAAGCCTGGTGCTGCTGCTTGTACTGTTCGTGCCGTTTAGTGGCAGCGCCAATGACGCGGACCGGGAATTAATGAGAAAAATTCTGGCCGATGTTGAGGATGGCATCAACACAAAGGATTTTTCCAAGATTAAAGATCATTTACATCATGACGTCATCATTACCTTCCAAAATGCCGAGTTGACAAAGGGAGTGAGCGGTGCCGAACAATACATGAACAAAATATTCGAAGGCCCGGCGGCAATACTGAAAAGTTTTACCACTAAAGCCACTGTTGACCAGCCGGCAATCTTTTACGGTAACACTGCCGTCGCCGCCGGTTATACCAATGAACGCTATGAATTCACCGATGATATGGGTTTCGATCTCTATACCCGCTGGAGCGCAACGCTGCTAAAGGAGAACGGCCAATGGAAAGTCATCGCGCTGCATTTTTCCAATAACCTGTTTGATAATGCCATTCTGGATAAAGCGAAACAGGCAAATTATATCTATGCGACCATAGGCTTCATCGCAGGTTTAATTTTGCTGTGGATAGTTTTCTGGTTAACGCGAAAGAAACGCCATGCCTAGCGCTCATCAGACAACGCCGTCGGTATTAAATGTAATCATACTGTCGCTGTGCATTATAGCGACGTTGTTATTGTTGTGGCTGGGTTCACAGGCCACTTTGTTATGGGCTTTGGTGTACGGCATTGTGATGTCGTTTGTGTTACTGACCAATTATGCGTTGATGCATGAAGCGGCGCATTATAACCTGCATAAACAGCCTCGCTTCAATTACCTCCTGGGTACGTTGAGCGCCTGGTTTTTTCCCATGTCTTTTACCATTTTTCAGGTGACCCACCAGGTTCACCACCGTTGTAACCGAACAGACTATGAAATGTTTGACTACTATTATCCAGATGGAAACCGCTGGCTTAAGCGGGCGCAGTGGTACAGCATACTCATCGGCCTTTACTGGCCGACCATCCCGGTGGGTACGCTGTTAATGGCTGTTTTCCCCAAACTGGCGGTGAGTCCGGTTTTTAAAAAAGCCAGGTCGACGCAGGTGCTGTTTGATGATTTTGGAAAGGCGGAAATCCTCAAAGTCCGTCTGGAGGTTTTCGGCGGTATTGTATTCTGGTGGATAATAATTTCAATATTGCAATTGAACCCGCTTCATGTTGTCGTCATGTATTTGTGTTTCGGTGTAAACTGGTCGACCCGTCAGTACGTGACCCACGCCTTTACACCGCGGGACGTTGTTAACGGCGCATTCAACCTTAAGGTAGGTTTTGCAATGCGGCATATACTGTTGAACGGGCATTGGGACCTGGTGCATCACCAACACCCGGATCTGCCATGGACGCAATTGCCGGAGCAGGGCAGGAAACAGGAATATGAGCCGTCATTAAGTTATTGGCGGCAATACGTCGAACTGTGGCTGGGACCAAAGGAGTATACACAACCGGGCCCAAAACCATTGACAGCCGCCGAGCTTAATAAAGCATGCGCATTATACGCGGACCAGTCCAGTTAGTGGCGCTGATAAGTAAAAAGGTAGACGAAGAAACCCACCAGCAAACCGGCCGCGATATCCAGCAGCTGATGCTGATGCGTGAACAGCACGGATACCGTCATTGCGGCCCCCCATAGACACAAAAACGGAAAATATCGAACGCCTTCCTTTCTAAAGACGAAAAGAAACAACGTGGTATAACTAACGTGCAACGAAGGCAGTAAATTGTGCGGTTTGTCCAGTAGATAGACCAGGCCATAAATCACGTTGCCGCCGTAGTCCTGACTGGCCCGGTCAAAAATCGATTCGGACGGAAAAATTAAAAAGCAAAGACTGGCAATTATGGTGGTTATTAAGAAACTCTGGGAGAGCCGATTGAGCTGGCTGGTATCCAGCAAGAACAGTGGCGTTAAAAACCAGAAAAATATCGATAAATAAATATAGATCCAGGACGGATAAAATGGAATTGCGGACTCCCAGCTGAAATAAAACGTGTAATAGTCGCTGGTTTGTGTGCCGTAGTAATTTGTCGCGCTATAGAGTACAGAGAATACTACGCCATTCAGCAGGCTCAGTTTGAAGTAAGCGTGTATTTTGTCCTGTGGGATGGCTAGCATATGTGGCTCAATCAACTGGATCCGTGAGTAAGGCTTTCGTTTAAGACCTACTTTAAATGATACGAATGACAAGCTATGAAGCTGCAATTCGACGGATAAGATACCATACTAAGGGTGATTTAAGGAGCCCGGAAAGAATTACTATTATAGTATTGTGGGAAAGTATATGTCTTTAGCTGGATGCTGCGCTCGCCATTTCGTGCCTCAGCGCGCGTCCTACGGCGTGGAAAAGCATCGTTTAGGCGTGGCTAGAGTTGGGTGTGGCTAGCGTCAAGCGATGTGTAATGCGCTGCTGCGTTGGGCGTCACTGACCTGTTGTTTCATGAGTTCGACGATGGCGTAAACGCCCACGTGGCGGTTGGGGGAGAGGTGTTCGTCCAGTTGCAGCTTTTCGAAGAATTCGTCGACGTCCAGTTGATGGATTTGTTCAACGGTTTTGCCGGCGACCAGTTGGATGAGTAATGCCAGCACGCCTTTGATAATCGCGGTGTCGCAATCGCCGTGGAAGTGCCAGGTGTTGCTGTCCTTGTTGTCGGGGTAGGGTGATATCCATACCTGGCTCATGCAGCCTTTGACTTTGTTGTCTTCGGTTTTGAGTTCATCGGGCATTTCGGGCAGTTGTTCGCCCAGTTCGATGATATATTGGTAGCGCTGGTCCCAGTCACCCAATAGTTCAAACACTTCTACGATTTCATCCAGAGACATCATTAATCAGCTCGCCACTTTCAATTTTGCAATCTTGTCATTATAACGTTGTCGTACTATTGTTGGCGCGTTGTTATAGTCAGCGCCTTTTGGGCGTTGCTTTAAACAGTAAATGATTCACCGCATCCACACATGTTTTTCACGTTGGGGTTGTTGAATTCAAAACCTTCATTCAAGGCGTTGTTTTTGACGTAGTCCAGCTCCATGCCTTCGATGTTAGGCAGGCTTTTCCTGTCGACGATAACCTTGACGCCTTGCGTTTCAAACACCACATCGTCGGGTTCGACGGAATCGGCGTAGTCAACCACATAGGCAAACCCGCTGCACCCGGATTTGGTGGTGCCGAGGCGCAGGCCGATACCGGATCCGCGTTTTTCCAGCATAGTTGTCACGCGATTGGCGGCGGCTTCTGTTAATGAAATTGACATAAATTCACTCCTAGTACATATCCAACAGTAGCTTTGCTTCTTCACTCATGCGTTCGGGGTCCCAGGGCGGATCCCACACGAGGTTCACACAGACGTTGTCCACGTCTTCCAGCGCTCTAATATTGCTTTCCACCTGCGCCGGCAAGGATTCGGCCACCGGGCAGTGGGGACTGGTCAGGGTCATGTTCACCTTGACGTTGGCCGGATCGGCTGCGTCGATGTCATAGATCAGGCCCAGGTCATAAATATTGACCGGGATTTCCGGGTCAAAGACGTTGCGCATTGCGGCAATGATTTTCTCTTCCAGCGTGGCGTTTTCCGGCACGGCAACAGGCTCCGGTTCGCTGGATGCCTTTGGCTGAACCTGAGGTTGAAACTGTACAATACGATCCGTCATATTTTTCTCTCACCCTGTAGCCGGTAATATGCGGTCATGGACGCGTTTTTCAACGTACGCTTTGACTTCATCCAAAGCGAGTTTTTCCAGGATCTCGCCGGCAAATCCCACGCACAGCATGCGCTTGGCATTTTGTTCACTGATACCGCGTGAGCGCAGATAAAACACCTGTTTCGGATCGAGCTGGCCCACCGTGGTACCGTGACTGCATTTGACATCATCGGCATCGATTTCCAGTTGCGGCTTGGTGTCCACTTCGGCATCGCGGGATAACACCAGGTTTTTATTGGACAGGTGCGCGTCGGTCTTTTGGGCATCCTTTTCAACCACAATGCGTCCATCAAATACCGCGCGTCCTTTGCCCGCCAGGATGCCGCGGAAATTCTCCGCACTGGAGCAGTGGCTGACGTTGTGCACCACGTTCAAATGAAAATCCGCCAGGTGACCGTCTTTCACCATGTATAAGCCATTCAATTCGCAATGCGCGCCTTTGCCGGAAAATTCCACATCAATATCGGTACGCGCCCATCCGGCACCCAGGGCAAAATGCGCGCTGTTGTAATTGCTGTCCGCGCCTTGCACCAGCTTAATGCGGCCAAGGTGATGGGACTGTTCGCTTTCGTCCTGCACCCGGTAGTGGGTGAATTGCGCGTTGTCGTTAACGTAGACTTCGGTGACGTTGTTGTTAAAGTAAAGGGAATCGCCCGTACTGCTGTAGCGTTCGATAAGTGTCGCATTGGCGCCGCTGTCCAGTACCACCAGGTTACGTGGCACGATCAGAGGCGCTTCTTCCTGCGCCAGGTTAAGGTAGAGCACCTCAATGGGCTTTTCCACCTTGACGTTTTTCGGTATATGAATAAATAAACCGTCATCAATAAAAGCAGTGTTCATTGTTGAAAAGATATCCTGGGAAAACTGTGCCGGATGTTTCGCCAGGTATTTTTCAATGATACCGGGATCAGTGGCCATGGATGCCTGCAAACTGCCGATTTTAATATCACTGGACAGGGCTTCGATATTGGACAAGCTGGGTATGCAATGACCGTTGGCAAACACCAGCCGATAGCTGTCGTCGTCGCCCAGGATCCATTCTTCGATATCCGTATCCAGTAACGCTTCGAAAGGCTCAGCGCTATGGACAAACGGTTGCTTCACCAGTTTATCGATGCTGGTATAGCGCCAGGCTTCCTGCTTGCGATGAGGGATCTCGCACGATTTTATGTCGTTGCGCGCCTGTTGGCGTTTCTGGTCAACCCACGGGATATGTTTGGCCGGCAATTCGCTATAGCCATGGCTCATTATACTGTTGATCCACTCGCGGGCGGTATCCTGGGTGCTCATGCAGCCGCTCCTTCGGTAATCCAGCTGTAACCTTTTTCTTCCAGCTCGTGAGCCAGTTCCTTGCCACCGGAACGAATGATTTTACCGTTGGCAAGTACATGTACGTAATCGGGCTCAATGTAGTTGAGCAGGCGCTGGTAGTGGGTAATGACAATGAAAGAACGCTTTTCGTCGCGCAGGGTGTTGACACCTTCGGCGACAATGCGCAGCGCGTCAATGTCCAGGCCGGAGTCGGTTTCATCCAGGATGGCCAGCTTCGGCTCCAGTAACGCCATTTGCAGAATTTCGTTACGCTTTTTTTCACCGCCGGAAAAACCGGCGTTGACGCTGCGCTTGAGCAGCTTTTCATCGAGCTGGATCATGCTGGCTTTTTCTTTCACCAGCTTGAGAAAATTCACCGCGTCCATGTCCGGCTCGCCGCGGGCGCGGCGGATGGTATTCAGCGCTTCGCGCAGGAA
>JASFOJ010000043.1:0-30316 GCA_050116575.1 Gammaproteobacteria bacterium
GGGAAGTTCTACAGTAATACGGCATCCACCCTTGCACGCATCTTCTATCGTAATATTTCCCGCGTGATCATTGACGACCTGTTGAGCCATCGCCAGCCCCATGCCGGCGCGCCTGCCGCCGTTACTTTTGGTGCTATAAAACGGTTCAAACACTTTAACAAGCAAGTGTTCGGGTATACCCGGCCCGGAATCCTCAATAACCACCTGCAGCACATCCGGCGCCGGATGCGACGTTCCGACATATAATTCGCGGCGTAACAGGCTCTTTTCGTCCATGGCATCAAGTGCGTTATCGACCAGTTGTTTAAACATACCCCTAAGCTGTGATTCCTTGCCAACAAGCTTTGGCAGTACCGCCGTCGGCTGCCAGTCCACAACGACGCCGCGCTCCAGTAAACGGCTGGTGGACACGGAAAGCACTTCCCTTAGCAGCTGGTTGATATCCAGCGGCGTGGCGGCCTCTTCAATCTCTTCCGGCATCGCGGCTCTTAACGTATTCAGCGCCTCACGGCCGTTGGTCAACGCCTGCTGCAATACATCTCGCAATGGTTCATCGTTGGTACTATTGGCCCGCCGCTCCAACATGCTTTCGGCGGCGCCTATTAAATTCAAGGGCCCCTGTAACTGGAAGATGGCACCCGCCACGGTCTCGCGTACACTTTGCACCAGTTCCTGTTCCGCCATTAAGGCTCGCATGGCGTTTAGCCGCACTTCGCCTTGCTGGCGTTTAAGCTGAGTAATTTCGTTCATCAGCAGCAACAAATAATCCTGCTTGCGGGAAATAAAAAAATTGTCCGCGCTGCTGTCTCTCTCCTTGAACGGCACCACGGAGACTGAAAACCAGCGGGGCTCCGTTTTACCCGGTAAATGAAAACTTATTTCCTGGCCCGATATACCTTTGCCTGAAGAAAGATCTTTTTCAAACTCGCTTCCCATGGATTCGCGCAAGTTATCCAGGCACTCCCTGGCGGGCTCCCCGCCATTCATATCTGCGACCAGTGCTTTATACGCAAGGTTATCCAGTATGGGTTTGCCGGAAGCATCCAGCAGCGTAATGATGACCGGCGCGGAATCGACGACAGACTCGATGAGCGACTTCTGATTCTCCAGTTCCTGTTGCAGGCTATGTATTTCTGTGACATCGCGATGTATGCCAAGGTAATGGCTTATTTCTCCGTCCGCGTTCAATACCGGCGCGATGGTCAGATCAGCAAGGTAACGCTGGCCATTTTTACGCCGGTTGACCAGCACGCCATTCCAGGATTTTTTTTGCAGCAGCCTGCCCCACATGGTTTCATAAACAAGGGGCGGCGTAACTTTATCAGATAACACCGATTCATTTTTACCGACAACGTCATCGGCACCATAACCGGTCACCCTGCTAAATGCCGGGTTGACGTACAGGATATTGGCTTTGGCATCAGTAATCGAAATTGCAATAGCGGATTGCCGCACAGCTTCATAAAACAGCGATGCCGGCAATTCTTTGGACCAATTATCAAACTTTTTAATCGTACCTTTCATGCTCACTATCTTTCGATCTCCGAAATGTATCTAAAACTTCTTAATCCGTTTTTTCTACTTGCGCAGCCAACAAATTGGTATACCTTTTTTGAACCTACATCTTCAACTTGAACGCCAGCTGAATGCGGACAAACATATGGCATTGCAATACACTTACATCCGTTAAACATCGATTAAATATTTTCACGGTTTAACTACGTAGCTAATTGTATTTTTTAACACAAATAGTACCCCTGCAATTATTGCGCCTTTCGACGAGACACCCTGATTTGCAGATAAAAAATGCTATTGAAACAAACGTGTTTTGTAGTATTTGTGACAAACAGACCGGGCAACCACCAGGTCGTGTAACAATTGAAACATCTCAAATCACGCGCCAATATTGTGCGTAGCGTTCTCTTTTAGTGCGCAACCGGCGCAAGCTTCTGTTTTTATTTATTACTCGCAATACAACAATCTGTATTAGTCGCCTCAAAATCGCGTGGCATATTTGATGCTATTCCATTACTGACAAGAGGGAATAGCTGTTATGAGCGAGTATGTTTTTATTTTGTTGGGAACCGCCATCGTCAACAACGTGGTTTTGGTGAAGTTCCTGGGCCTGTGCCCGTTTATGGGCGTGTCCAATAAACTGGAAACTGCGATCGGAATGGGATTCGCAACCACCTTTGTGTTAACTATCGCCGCGATATCCAGCTGGCTCATTGAACATTTCGTCCTCATTCCCCTGCATATCGGATTTCTCAGGATTATCTCGTTTATCCTGGTCATTGCTGCTGTCGTTCAGTTTACGGAAATGTTTATCAAGAAAACCAGCCCTGTGCTGTACCAGCTGTTGGGGGTATTCCTGCCATTGATTACCACCAATTGTGCGGTACTGGGCGTAGCGCTGCTCAACCTGCAGGAAGACAACACGTTTTTGCAAAGTGCATTGTACGGCGTGGGATCGGCGTTGGGATTTACCTTGGTCATGGTTCTGTTTGCTGGACTGAGGGAACGCCTTGCGTTGGCAAACGTACCTGAAGCTTTTGCAGGCGCACCGATAGCATTTATCGTCGCCGGCTTGCTGGCCATGGCGTTTATGGGTTTTACCGGGTTACCAACCCAATAAGTTCAGTACGGACATAGCGCACGTTTGCGCAGATGACAAACACTACGCGGAGAACAACACAATGATTAGTGCAATTGCCAGCTTGACAACATTGGGACTCGCACTGGGCGCCATTCTGGGGACGGCGGCTAAAAAATTGAAAGTGGACACCAATCCACTGGTCGATGAAATTTCCGAAATGCTTCCCGGTACGCAGTGCGGACAATGCGGCTTTCCCGGCTGCGGGCAGGCCGCCGAGGCCCTTGCATCCGGTGACGCGCCGGTGACCGCTTGCCCGCCCGGGGGAAAATCACTGGCTGAAGAACTGGCTCAAAAGCTAGGAGTCACCATTGACTTATCCAATATGAAAGACGAAGAACCTATCTTTGCCAGCGTAAGGGAAGCCACCTGTATTGGCTGCACCCGGTGTTTTAAAGTTTGCCCGACCGACGCCATCATCGGCGCACCCAAGCAAATCCACGCTGTCGTACCCGAGGCTTGCACGGGATGTAAAGCCTGTATCGACGTTTGTCCCACCGAATGCCTGGTTGCGGTACCCATTGAACAGACTTTGCAAACCTGGCATTGGCCGAAGCCTGCCATCGCAGCGTAAGACCAAGACTTTTTTCATTAGCGGCAAACTTATCAAGGTTAGCATATGCGGTTATTCAAGTTTCGAGGCGGTGTTCACCCGGATGGTCATAAGCAGGCGACCGCCTGTAAATCCATTGAAATATTACCGATACCCGAATTTTTATATGTTCCCGTTCAGCAACACGTTGGCGCCCCGGCGGCACCCGAGGTTAGTGTTGGCGACCGTGTGTTAAAAGGACAGTTACTGGCCCACAGCCAGGGCGCCGTATCGGCGCCGGTCCATGCGCCGACTTCCGGTGTAGTCTATGCCATCGAAAATCATCCCGCGCCGCATCCATCGGGCCTGCCGGTTAAAACCATTGTTATTCAATCCGATGGCGAAGACAGTTGGGCAAAGACGGTTGCACCTATAGATCCATTTCAGTTATCGGCTGATGAAATCGCAATGCGTGTAGGCGCTGCGGGCGTGGTGGGCATGGGTGGCGCGACTTTTCCGTCGGCGGTTAAATTAAATCTGCGTGACCGCTACACCATTCACACCCTGGTCATCAACGGGGCGGAATGCGAACCATACCTCACCTGCGATGACCGTTTAATGCGCGAACGCAGCGAACAAATCATCGATGGTATACGGATTATTCAAAAAGCCTTGGGCGCCAACAAAGTCATTGTTGTTATAGAAGACAACAAGAACATTGCCCTGGCGTCAATGAAGACCGCGGCTGCGGATTTTCCCGATATTGCCATGGCTAAGGTACCTACCCGCTACCCCATGGGTTCCGAGAAGCACATGATCCAGGCGGTCACCGGTAAAGAAGTACCCGCCCGCTCGTTATCCGCGGACATTGGTATGATTGTCCATAACGTGGGGACTGCGTACGCCGTGCACCGCGCGGTTCGTTATGGCCGGCCGCTGGTATCAAGGGTTGTAACGGTCAGTGGTGACGCCATTGATGAACCGCGCAACATCGAAGTGCTGCTGGGCACCCGGGTATCGGCGTTAATCGACTATTGCGGAGGCTACAAGGAAGCGCCATCCAGAATACTCATGGGCGGGCCGATGATGGGCCAAACCCTGCCCCATGAAGACGTCCCTATCGTTAAAGGCACCGGGGGCATCGTCGCGCTAACCAGCCAACAAGTAACCGAACAGTTATCGCGCCCCTGTATACGTTGTGCCAGTTGTGTCAGTGCTTGTCCCTGCGGCTTATTACCGCTTGAGCTGGCGACACGATCAAAAAAAGGTGATTTTGACGGCGCCCTTGATTATGGATTAATGGATTGCGTTGCCTGCGGTTCCTGCGCGTATGTGTGCCCGTCCAATATTCCGCTGGTGCAATATTTTAATTATGCCAAGGGCAAACTGGCCGCCAAACATCGCGACCAGCAAAAAACAGCGGAAACCAAAAAGCTGGCTGAACAACGTATCGCCAGGCTGGAACGGGAAAAAGCGGCGAAAGCAAAAGCCGCCGCTGAACGCAAAGCGAAAAAGGCAGCACAAAAAGCCGCAGCAGCCGCTGCTAAAGCAAAACAGGGTGATATCGCGTCCGGCGCCTCAAACTCCAGTAAAAAATCAGTGGAGGAAGGGGCCAACGCATGAGTGTATTGACGGCGCAGGCCGCACCCCATACCCACGGGGCGAACACCGTGAGCCGCATCATGGCGATAGTTATTCTAACGCTGGTACCCGCCACGGTTTGGGGAATTTATCAGTTTGGCTGGCCGGCACTCAATATTTTAGTCTTGTGTATAGTTTCAGCGTTATTGGCTGAGGCCTTCTGTTTACGCATCGCCAAAAAACCCATCGGGTTGTATTTAAAAGACGGTTCAGCGATTCTGACCGGCTGGTTATTGGCCATGTCGCTTCCGCCATGGGCCCCCTGGTGGATTGCGGTATTCGGCGGATTGTTTGCCATTATTGTGGGCAAACAAATATTCGGCGGTATCGGACAAAATGTTTTTAACCCGGCCATGTTGGCGCGCGTTGCCTTGTTGGTATCATTTCCGCTGGAAATGACATTTTGGGTAAACCCCACCCCGATGTTCTCCGAGGGTGCGCCTGACTTTTTACAAGGATTGGCGATTACGTTTCTGGGTGTACCCGATATGGATGCCGTGAGCAGTGCCACGATCATGGGGCACGTTAAAACGGGATTCACCCAGGCGCATTCGGTGACGGAATCGTTAACCAGCGGCCATTATGACGTTATCGCCCAGGGACTTGGCAGTGTCTCGGGCAGTATGGGTGAAACGTCCGCCTTGCTGATACTTTTAGGGGGACTGGTTCTTCTCGCACTGCGTATCATTAGCTGGCACATACCTGTGGCCATGCTGGGAACTGTCGCGCTGTTGGCAACCCTGTTTCATTTTGCGAATCCTCAGCATTATCCCGATGCGCTGTTTCATTTACTCAGTGGCGGCTTGATGCTGGGCGCGTTTTTTATTGCCACCGACCTGGTAACGTCTCCGAGCACACGGCTAGGGCAAATCATTTTTGGCGCCGGTTGTGGCGTCCTGGTCTTTGTTATCCGTTCCTGGGGCGGGTTTCCGGAAGGCATAGGTTTCGCGGTACTTTTAATGAACGCGGCCACACCACTGATTGATTATTATGTACGGCCAAGAATTTACGGCCGCGATCGTAAAGGCGCCCCGCTCAAGGTTAAAAACAACGACAGCACGGGCACAGGTAAAGCATAATGTACGGTAAAAAAGGTGTCCTAAATCCCAGTTATCGTCAACGCACCATGCACCATGCCATGCTGTTAGGCGGCATGGCGGCGATTACCAGTGCCTTGCTGGCCATTGGTAACAAGCAAACCTATCCCGACATCGAACTGCGCCGCGTGGAGGATATGAAAAGATCCGTGTCGCAGGTTATTCCACCAGATTTGCATACAAATGATCTGTTAAAAGATGTTTTACACTTTAAAAAGCATGGCGAGACTAAAGACATCTATCTGGCCAAATCAGATGGCAAGATCACTGCCGTCGCCTTCAGAACAACCACCCAGGGGTACGGCGGCGCCATAGATCTCATTATCGGTATTAAGCGTAACGGCGAAATAACCGGCACCAGAATATTATCCCACAACGAAACCCCCGGCCTGGGAGATAAAATCGAGGCCAAAAAAGACCACTGGATATTTGCCTTTACCGGATTGTCATTAAAAAAGCCCGGCGAATCTCAATGGAAAGTAAAAAAGGACGGTGGCTATTTCGACCAGTTCACGGGGGCCACCATTACACCGCGGGCGGTGGTTAAAGCTGTTAAATCCAGCCTGGTCTTTTTCAGAACCAACGAAAATAAAATATTGGCCGGCCCGGGAACACAGGACGAAAAGACACGTCCGCCGGGAAAAGGCAGGCCCGCCACGGAAACGGACTCCGAATCCCGCAAACAACCCGAAACAACGACCAAGCCAAAAGGAACAACCAATGGCTAATATATACATCAAAACCATTCGTGACGGCATTTGGGACAATAACGTGGTATTTTCTCAGATGCTGGCGTTATGTCCGCTACTAGCCGTAACCGGAACAGCGACCAACGGGTTAGGCATGGGCATCGCCACGACCGCCGTCCTTATTGCGTCAAATTTTATTGTTTCGATGTCACGGGGCCTTATCACGCCGGAGGTGAGGATACCCATCTTCGTGCTGTTTATCGCCAGCACCGTAACGCTGGTTGATATGTTTATAAATGCTTACCTGCATGAGCTGTATAAAGTGCTGGGATTATTTATTCCGCTGATCGTTACCAATTGCGCCATACTGGGGCGGGCGGAATCCTTTGCCTCCCGCCAACCCATGCCGCTGTCGGTGTTGGACGGATTGATAATGGGCGTGGGCTTCACCATGGCATTGGTGGTGTTAGGCGCCACACGGGAAGTACTGGGAAGTGGTACCTTGTTCGCCAACGCGTCACTGATGTTCGGTGATGCATTTGCTAATATTGAATTAACGGTTATCCCACACTACAAGGGCTTTTTACTCATGATATTGCCGCCGGGTGCGTTTATCGCCCTGGGATTTATTCTGGCGGGAAAGCGGATAATCGACGCACGACTTGCGAAACATGACCCCCATGAATTACCCGTGCTGGACAACAACGCGAGCCTGGCTGCCACGAAATAACCAGGACCATAGTTACAATGATGCGGATTTCAATTGCTTATGCCGTGCCGGAAAAACAAGTGTGGCTTGACCTGGAGGTCGCTGACGGCGCAACGGTTTTGGAAGCTATCAATCAATCGAACATTCTCACCCTGTTTCCAGATCTAAACCTGGACAAACAGAAAGTCGGTATCTATGGTAAGTTCTGCAAACTGGATACCAAACTGAACCCCGGAGACCGCGTGGAAATATACCGGCCTATCACGGCGGACCCATTAACGGTGCCACGACGCGACACGAAAGACGACGATGATGAAGATTAACGAGGGATAACAGTCATTTTGTAACGTAACCCCGTTATTGCAGAAAACACGCCGAGAAGGCGCTGTTTGACCAGTAAAATAGATATTCGATGAGTTTATTACGGTATATTTGAGAATTGGCGAAAAATACGCAATTTTACATATCGAGACTGAACCAGCGTTTCCTAATTACGCAATAACGAGGTTCACAACCTGGCTTTCGGTCCGGCGAAATCCACATCCACCTTCAACCCTCCCAGGCTCGATGTATCAAATGTAATAGTGGCATGATGAATTTCTATGATGCGCTGCACCATTGCCAGTCCCAATCCGGTACCTCCACTGTTGTCTTGTGATACGCGGTAAAAGCGTTTGAATACTTTATCGTGTTCCTCTTCGGGTATGCCGGGGCCGCTGTCTTCCACAATAACATGACAATGTTGATTTTCACCGATAATGGCCACCTTAACCGTTCCGCCTTCAGGCGTATATCGAATAGCGTTTTCAACAAGGTTACGAATCAATATGCCCAACATGGTCGATTCACCGAGAATCATACAATCCTGGGGCGCATCCAGGCTGATATCGATATTCTTTTCAATGGCCTTGATTCCCATTTCAGAAATTTGTTCTTCCGCAATCTTGCTAAGATTGGCGTTCTCATCCCACGAAGCGGTACTCTCCGGATCGAGCCGCGATAGCGTCAGCAATTGCTCCACCATGTGAGTGGCACGATCGATACTGTCCACCACCTCCTGCAACGCTTCGTTGCGGACCTTGTCATCCGTGGCCTGCATGGCAACCTGGGCGTGGACTTTTTGCGCGGCCAGGGGAGTACGCAACTCATGGGCCGCGTTTGAGGTAAACAGTATCACTTCGTCAAAGGCGTCACGCAGGCGCTTGAACAGCGAATTCAACGCGTTCACCATGGGTAACGCTTCGGACGGCACATTGGTGGTTTCCACCGGCTGTAAATTATGGAACCGGCGGTTTTCGATTTGCCGGGCAATACTCTTCAGTGGCCGCATGGCATGACCGACAGTCACAAATATCAGCACGGCCAACAGCGGCAGTATAATACCAAAGGAGGTGATCAACCGAATGGAAATGCTGTTGCTGAGGCTGGCCCGTTCCTCATAAGGCTGGCCTACCTGCACTCGGATCGTCTTGCTTTCGTTGGCCACTGAATAAACCCGCCAACGCTCGCCGTTAACATCGCGGTCACCGAACACTTCATCCTCGGAGGTTAACATATCATCCGGCGCATTTTCGGAACGAACCGCCAACGCATTATTTGCAATCCAGATCTGGAAATCTATCTCCTGCTGATATTTGTGAATCTGGGTATCGATATGTTCGGAGACATCGCTCTTGCCCTGGTTTTGCTGCGTTGCATAGGCCAACTGCTCATACAATTCATGGGCGCTGATTTCCAGCAGCACCCGCGCCGATTGCGCCAGTTCCGCATCCATCAACTCCTGGATTTCCTTGCGCGTATCAAAATAGTTTTTAGTCAGGGTAAAAATACAGGCGATCGTAATTAACGATAGCAATCCCACCAACAAGCGGTTGCGAATGGATACATTCATAATTTTGGTTTATCCACGATATACCCAACTCCCCGTATTGTTCTGATCAGGTCGCTGCCCAGTTTTTTGCGAATGGTGTGGATATGCACTTCCACGGCGTTACTTTCAATCTCATCTTTCCAGGAATACATACTTTCCTCCAGCCGGGTCCGTGACATAACCCGGCCCACGTTTTCCAGCAACGTCTGCAGGATGGCAAATGCCCGCGGCGGCAAATCGATCACATCACCGGCCTTGCTGACAGTATGCGATGCCGGATCCAGCTCGATTTCGCCGTGGACGAGTTTAGGATTGGAACGACCGCTACTGCGGCGCAAAATGGCACGGATACGAGCGTTCAGTTCATCGAGATCAAACGGCTTGACCATGTAGTCGTCCGCACCGTGATCCAGACCGATAATTCGGTCGTTCACCGTGTCCCGGGCGGTTAGAATCAACACCGGGACGTTGCTGCCCTTTGCCCGCAAGTCATCCAGCACCTCCAGCCCGGATTGCTTGGGCAGCCCCAAGTCCAGCACGGCAATATCATACTCTTCAGTGGCCAGGGCCGATTGCGCGGTATCGCCATCCTTTACCCAGTCAACAGCGTAACCCGCTTGCGACAGGCCTGAGTGAATACCCTTCCCGATACTTTCATTATCCTCTACGAGTAACAATCTCATGGTTGTTTTCCTTTTTTTATAGAGTACTAGCGAATGCAATATAAGTGAGTGCAAGCATTGCGGCTCCCCCCGTGTTTTCCGCTACGCGATCGCTACACACTGCCAACACAGTGCAATAATAACCAAAGTATCGAAAAAAGTGATCATCGTTCGCCCTGGATTCCGGCCTTACGCCGCCTTGCGGCGGGATTGCAAATCCCGGGACTCAGCGCTTTCATCTATTGCCCGGCCGTGTACAGGGCTAACCGGTTGTTCCTGTTGAGTTTCAATGACCTGCCGCAACTGTTCGGTGGATTCATATAGTGCCTCCAAGGGGTCTTCTCCCAGAATTGCGATAAACATGGGAATAATGGCAGCCAGCGCCAGCAGGCTGTACCAACCCAACTCACCAGAAACTGTTAAGGTCGCGCCGATCATCGCAGTGCTTATTGCCGCCAGCAGAATCCGGGCGACCAGGCGTACCTTGGTCCGCCTGCCCTGCGACCGCGCCGTCTCGATGATAAACCGTACCGGATCCCAACCCACCACCGCCGTGAACATGGGGTAAATGGCAATGAGTGGCAACAGGGCGACTATATCCAGGGTATTCGCCCGGCTATACATGGCGCTACCGAGCATGACCAATGCGGCCGCAGCCCGTATCAATCTGTTGAATGGCTTAATGTTGCCTTCCGTATGGATCAAATCAGTCTTGCGCTCCATAACCACCTCCTGCTTTGTTATTTAATCTACTGCTCTACAGCGCACCGAAAACGACGCCCCATTAAAACTTTCTTTGTTATTACATTAGAAAACCCCAAAATTAGGCACCGCTTACTCCAGTCTTAAATGACGCTTAAGCCATAGTCCGTCCTGATCGGCTGTTAGTTATTGTTTTAGCACGTTGTTTTTGTTATAAATTGGAGAGGAGCAAGGAACCACAGACCCTGTGTCCGCACGATGGCGGCAATATGGCAACCCTCGTTCAGGCCCGGTAATGGGGCCCCGCAGCTGTTGTTCAAACCGCGTATAACGCGTACAGGTGGACACAGGTAAACAGGTAACATAAATGTTAGGTTGGTAACGGCAAACCGGGGCATCCCGGGTGACACGCGTTGCCAAATAGCATTACCCACAGCAATCCAATGGAGATGGCCCGACACAGCATGGATCGAGAGTGACGCACCCATGAAACTTCACAATCGTTCATATTTCAATCTTGCGCTTCAATCATCCAGCCGACCGGCACGGCAGGTATCGTCGCAATATTGACCACAATTCAACATCTTGACATGTATCAACTAACAAAACGCTATCGTTTTAGCTATCATGAGCGTTTGGATAAAATAACCAGCGCATGAGCGAAAAAATGCTGCCACGTGTCATAATCAGGAACAATTACAGCACCCGTTTCGTAGCTGAAACCTACACACAACGGTTTTTAAACCCATCAGGAGGAGACTAAGAAAATGAAATTAACCCGACTAGTACTCGTTAACGGTTTGTTGGCATTCTCGCTTATTGGTTGCGCGGCAACTGGTGGCGCCGACCTGGAAGGCGCGGTACAAAAAGCCCAATCCACCGCCGATGAGGCAAAAGCCACGGCAGATGAAGCCAAGGCCATCGCGCTGCGCGCCGAACAAAAAGCCGACCAGGCACTGGCAACCGCAAACGGCGCTCAATCAACTGCTGACCAGGCTTTGAACGAAGCCCGCGAAGCAAAATCACTGGCTCGAGATTCTGCCGCGCAATCGGAAAGAATGTATGAAAAAGCCATGACCAAATAAGGTCTATGGGTTTTTAACAACGACAGGTTAACGCTGTTACGACTAGCACGAACGGATCAGTTTCGACCTGTCCTGATATGGTTACGGATTTCATCCCCTGGAATCCGTAACCACACGCATTAAGCGCAATCACAATCCCCAATCGTTTCCAGCATTATCCGTTGTTGAATGCCACTAATGGCTAATCGTCATTGATAGCTGTTCGTGCAACACTGCTGGGAACTACGATGGCTTTAGCCAAACAGCCAGATTAACTTTCGAGAGCTCACTGGCTAATGGCTTGGGGGCACCGGCAACGAATCCTGCTGCGAGACCTGCTGATCAGTCAGTTCCAGGAACGAGATGGGCATTCCCGAAGCCTTGGAAACGATCCGGTCCAGTTGCCGCCAGGAAGATTCCGGAATCCGGCGACCGGGCACTTGCCGGAGAATATTTTTTACCACGGGAGTAATATTAACACCCTGTTTTACGTCCTCCGCCAGGCGACCATGAGCTTCAACAAATATTCGGTTGTGGCGCCTTCCCACTTTGACAGGCTCCTTGATGATCCGCACCGGTGTGTTGCGGTCAACGTGATCAAACAAGATGCTGATATTCTCCGGATAAAGACGTATACAGCCATGGCTTACCCGCCTGCCAATACTGAAGGGTTTGTTGGTGCCATGGATCAGGTATCCTTTCTTGTTTAACAAAATGGCATAATCACCCAACGGATTTGAGTCATCGCCCGGCGGTATTATCCGCTGGTTACCATAACGTTCCAAACCGTATTCTTTAACGATAGACTCCGGCACCGTCCAGGATGGGCCTTTGATTTTGCCCGTCACAAAAAAGTTACCAGTTGGCGTTTGCCAGTTAATCTTGCCAATGCTCAGCGGCATGGTAAATACACGCTTGTTGTCAAAACGCGACGCCGGCGGGAAATAATATAGCCGCATTTCCGGCAGGTTGATGACAATGCCCCGCCATGGTTTTGGGGGTAGCACAAACTGTGTGGGCACAACAACGCGATAATTGTCCTTCGGCACCCAGGGATTGACGCCGGGATTTGCCGCCATGATCTCATTGTAGCCAAGGTCGAACATGCGGGCGATATCCAACAAGGTTTCATCGCCGGTCACATACCGGTATTGGATATGGCCCACGACATTATCGCCGTTCTCAGGCAACATATATACCGAGGCCCATAGCGGTGGGCAAAGCGCTATCAGCATGCAAAAACTTAATAATTTAATGCTCATCATAGGTTTTATATTGCCTTTGCGTTGCCATAATTTCCACCCTGTAATGCGAAAATCATTGCGGTTCAAGCGTGTTCCGGCATCCTGCGGTTAGGCGGAGGTATTGTTATTCCCCAATAATCTCCACCTTTTATCGTGGCAGCCGTTGGTCCCCAGGGATCCAGCATGTTTTGCACAACGCCCGAATTTGACGGGCGACAGGGTTGCCTGGCAATTTCTATCCTGAACATATTGCTTTTTTCTCTTGATCTTGAGGTCGCGTGTTTTGCCGCTCGAATTTTGATACGTGTTAGGTACGTGTTTGTCGACGCACAATGACTGATTCGCAATTGTTGACTGGTATCAATTCGGTTTCCAGGCGCCAGTGGGATAATGTCACTATTAAATTTCCCACTATACCCTAAGACATATGTCCGACCTCATCAGTTCATTAATCGATTACCTGCGTACCCGGCCGGACACCGCCAGTATTGACACTATTGAAACGCATATTTCCTGGGTCGTTCTCACCGGAACACAGGTTTATAAAATCAAAAAACCGGTGAACCTGGGGTTTGTTGATTTTACCACTTTGGAAAAAAGGCGGCATTTCTGTTTTGAAGAACTTCGCCTCAACAAACGCCTGGCGCCGGAACTGTATATAGACGTAGTCACGCTCACCCGAACCGGCAACGCCGTTTGCGTCAACGGCGAAGGCGAAATCGTGGACTACGCGGTCCGCCTGCACCAGTTTGACACACACCATCAACTGGATCATCTCATTAGCGATCACCAGCTTCGTTTCGAGCACATCGATCAGCTGGCGGCTATTGTTGCCGATTTCCATCGATCCGTTGAACGTGCACCGTTAACCAGTGATTTCGGCAAACCGGAGATTATCCATGGCGCCGTCAAGGAAAATTTTCACCATTGCCTGCAACTGGCGGTTAACGAGAAGAAGCGCCTGCAGCATTTGCAGGACTGGAGCAATAAAGAGTTCGACAGGCTGTACGGCTATTTAATCCAACGCAAAAACGACGGTTTTGTCCGGGAATGCCATGGCGATTTGCATTTGGGCAATATCACGTTGTTCCATGGCCGGGTGACGCCCTTTGACTGTATCGAGTTCAATCCCGATTTTCGCTGGATTGATGTCATCAGCGAAATTGCGTTTCTGGTGATGGATCTTATATCTCGCGGACGCCAGGATATGGCAATGCGTTTTCTCAATGACTATTTAACCCATACCGGAGATTATAAGGGGCTAACCGGTTTGCGCTATTACCTGGTTTACCGGGCCATGGTACGGGCCAAAGTTGAAATCATTCGCGCCGACCAGATACAGGATGAACAACAGCGCAACTTGGCACTGTCTCATTTTCAACATTATATTGAGCTGGCCGATAGATTCCGCCGCAAAAAATGTCCCACTTTGTTCATTACCCATGGCATGTCGGGTTCGGGTAAAACCACCGTTGTGCGAGAGCTGTTAAAGGAAATCCCGGCCATCCATTTACGCTCGGATGTGGAACGCAAACGGCTGTATCATCTCAAACCCACTGACAAAAGCGCATCTGCCATTGAACAGGGGATCTATACCAGGGAAGCAAGTGGTATGACCTACGACACGTTAGGGAAACTGGCGGCATCGCTGCTCAATAACGGCTGGAATACCGTCGTCGACGCCACCTTCCTGAAACAGCCCCAACGGGCAGCATTCCAGCAACTCGCAGAACAAAGCCAGGCCCGTTTCCTGATCCTGGATTTTACCGCCGATCCCGAATCCCTCCGGCAGCGGGTAATTTCACGTTCACAGCAAAAGGACGCAATATCGGAGGCAACACTGGAAATCCTGGAAAACCAACTGGAATCCTATCAGCCGCTAACAGCCGCCGAACAACATCATTGTATTGACATCGACACCCGCTGGTCGGTGGATATCAAACCCCTGGCCAGTACTATCCTGTCGCGGCTTGAGTGATACGTCCTCGATTGTCCCATTACCCAGCGCCGCCAGGTTGTCCATTTCACGCTATCAAACCCGGTACTGTAACCACGGTTGTGGTTACACCACCGTAAGCATTCCGCAGCCGTCACGACCTGTCCGTTGAACAATCCACCGGTCGCCCTGTTTGTTGATTAAAATCAACACCCCCGGGCGCACAGCTCACATAATGAAATTCAGCAGTTACAGAGAATGGGCAATCAGCGCCTCACACACAACCAACCACGAGGAATACACATTATGTTTATCGGAGAAATATGCAATCGCGAAGTCATTGTAACCGGCAAGGACACCACCATCCCCCAAATCGCCAAACTGATGCGCGAGTATCATGTGGGTTCCATCATTATTACGGAACAACAAAACGATTGCCGGGTACCGGTGGGGGTCGTAACCGACCGTGATCTGGTGATCGAACTGCTTTCCAAAGATGTTGATATTACAAGTGTTTCCGTCGGCGACATCATGACCCAGGATCTGGCAACGGTTCGGGAGAGTAGCCACGTATATGATGCCCTTAAACTGATGCGCGGCAAAGGTATCCGCCGTATCCCTGTTGTCAATGATGAGGATGTACTGATCGGCATTGTCACAGTGGATGATTTACTCGACGTGGTGATATCCCAACTGGACGACATCGTGAATATCATCGCCATCGAGCAAAAACAGGAAAAACAATTGCGCCAGTAAGCGAGATAGTGTATTAAGTTGGTAAGGGAACACAAATTAACCAATACATTCTCTAGAGCTATTACAGAGAAGCAGCCTTTATCATGGGGAAACCAAGCAAGGTCGAACTGGAATCCGCGTTTCAGGAAGCAAAGCGCCTGATCTGGCAGGAAAAGGACCAGCACTTCCTGGCCAAATCCCTGCTCGCGCTCCACGATCAAACGGAACAACTCACTCGCATTCTGACCGCCAGTGAGTCCTTATTGCGGTCCGGCCATTCCACCTCCGCGCACCGCAAACTGATCAGCGCAATCAATAGCTACCGCAACCTGCAATCACCGGAAAATTCAAACTATACGGTTACCGTCAGCGAAAGTGAGTTACAAACAGCTCTTGACCAGGCGGGCACAATGCGCGAGGCCGGCGACGATGACCGGCATATTGCCAAAACCGTCCTTAATCTCAACTATCTGGCCAGGCACCTTGAAGCGGTATACCGTGCCGCTGAACGTTATCTGCATTCCGGGATGTCATCGGCGGAGCAGGACAAATTGCAGGGCGCCATCAGAAAATATAGGGCGCAGGAACACCGCACTTCCGGCGAGGACGCCAACGCGTTTGGCATCTATTGACAACCCAATGCCGCCAATACGGCACGTTTAAAACTGCAAAAATTACCGGCACTTAGATCCATCCTTTCCTGGAAAAAGTCTAAAACCCGCCGGCCCCCTACTTTCACCCAATTCCTGACCGATACCCTCGGAAATCAACCGTTCCACCGACGGCTTTGTCAACAACTATCGCATATAAATCATCACGTTAGCATCAAAAGCCAGACTCGTGCCCCGCGGCATCATACCCAGCCGCCATTCGTAAGATTGCGATATTAAGCATCGTTTTTAACGGCCGCTATATATACACGGATTGGTAAATTTTTTCGATAAATCAGTGATATGTCTATAGTTAGAGGCCAACGAAATATTCGTACCACAATCAAAACCGGGTTCCCTGCGATACAGCGGAGAAATGCACAGACCGATGATCGGGAACGGCACGTCTCACGCCCGCTATGAAACTGATCCCCATTAATTTCTCGTCACTGCGATATCGCATTACTGTGATGCTGGTACTGTTGTGCGCCATCATGGTGGGCTACATCTTATGGGAAACGCTTTCCTTTAACGCGGCCCAGATGCGCAGCCAGCTGAATGAAACCGACAACGTCACTGTCAATCTTCTATCAGACCTGGCCAGCATCTCGCTTTTCTCAATTGAGTATGATTCCATTCAATCGCACGTGATCCGGATCAGTGAAGACCCACGAGTCAAAACCATTTATATCACCACAAAAGACGCCACTATCATCGCCAGCAACAAGCTGGACATGATGGGCGAGAAATTGCCGGATATCGTCAACAGCAACACTGAGTATTGGATTAACCGTGATCTCGGCAACGACCTGGGCGGTGTGCATGTGCAGTTTTCCAACGACAGGCAACAGGCGATCATCCACCAGGCCAGGTCACTGGGAATAAAAATTGGCGCAATCGGTATGGTGATCATCGCAGTTGTCGGCATCATGCTGGGACACATACTCACCATGCGGTTAT
Organism: Gammaproteobacteria bacterium; assembly: GCA_050116575.1. GTDB lineage: Bacteria > Pseudomonadota > Gammaproteobacteria > SZUA-152 > SZUA-152 > JAKEGK01. The sequence goes on from JASFOJ010000043.1 coordinate 17,145, forward strand.
CCGCACTTAGTAAAGCGGTCAGGGAATATAACGTCGTCTCTGACAATGTCGTGATCGACAAGTCCTTACTGCAAAGCAAGGACGAGGTGGGCGAGCTGGCGAGAACATTTGAACGCATGCACCTGCGCATTATCGATTATGTTAAACGAATCGAAACCGAAACCGAGGAGCGTATTAAAGCCCAGTCAGCAAATCAGATAAAAAGCAAATTTATGGCGAATATGAGCCACGAACTGCGCACCCCGTTGAATGCCATTATCGGTTACTGCGAACTGCTTCTGGAGACACACGAAGGACAGGACCGTCAAAGCCGGGACGACTTGCAAAAAATTCATAAGGCCGGAAACCACCTGTTACGGCTTATCGACGATATTCTGGATCTTTCGAAAATTGAAGCCGGTAAAATTGATATTAATTACAGCTTAACCAACGTCAGAGACATACTGGCAGAGGTTTCAAGATCGATCTATCCGAAACTCCTGGAGAATAACAACGAACTCATCATGAACATCGCTGATGAGATTGGCACGGGATATTTTGACGAAACCAAGCTCAAGCAAATTCTACTGAACCTGCTGAGCAATGCATGCAAGTTTACCAGCGCCGGCCTGATAAAAATCAATGCGTTTCCGTTAAAAGAAGGCCGCAAGCTCTACTATATATTCGAAGTAACAGATGACGGCATCGGCATGACCGACGAACAGCGCAATGATGTTTTCAAACCCTACACCCAGGCCGACTCCTCCACCACCCGAAAATATGGCGGTACCGGGCTGGGCCTGACGATTTCCAAGAACTACTGCGAAATGATGGGCGGTAATATCGCCGTTACCAGCGAACCGGGCAAAGGCTCCACGTTTACCGTCATGATCCCTGCGCAAAATCCCTCTTCTATAAAAGTCGAACAAAGAGAAGCAGTATAGCGCGGGCGTCCAATCCGGGCTTTTTATCGTTTTCGCTAAAGTATTTGAAAATCAGTCCGCTGTATGTCCAGCGAGAATTTAATTTTGGCAAAAAACGAGCACAATGACATCCTATAGACGAAAATCTGGCCTGTTTTCCATTTCTATCCTGTTGATAATCACCCTGTTAGGCGCGGGTTCCAGTGCACACGCCGGCAAAATCACCCAATATAAGTTTGGCGTTTTCCCTTTTATGCCGATGGCGGCGCTGATCAAATACTATAATTCCGTGAGCATGGATTTTACCCGCCGTGTTAACAAACGTGTCATTGCCCAGACGCGGCCCACATTCAAAGAGTTCTCGGAGGAAATAGAAAAAGAAACCTACGACATTATATTTATCCAACCATTTGATTACCCAAAAGCCTACGCTCACAACTACCGACCACTGGCGCGGCGCTCGGAGCCACTGGATGCAATCCTGGTAACCAGAACAGATGCGCCCATCAAGTCCATCAAAGATCTCAAAGGTAAAACCCTGGTCAATCCTCCAAAGGAAGCGGCAATTTCCCAGGTTATCAAAAAAGAATTGATGAACTCCGGTATAGACTGGAAAACCAATATCAAGATTATTTACACGCGCAATCATTTTGCATGCATCCAAATGGTGCTGGTGAGCCAGGCGGACGCATGCAGCACCACGACCCCCGTGCTGCATCACTGGCAAAACACACGCTTGAAAAAGAAAAAGCTGCACATTATCCACCAGGCTGAATCTGTGCCTCACACCCTGTATATGGCCCACAAAAGAGTACCGGACGAGGACAAGGAAAAATTCAAGGAAGCCATACTCACCTGGGACAACCGGCCCGAAGGCAAAATGATATTGAAAATTTTCAATCTTCATTCATTTGTTGAAGCAAAAGACTCGGAATATGACGTGATCCGTAACTATTGGAAAAAGCAATGAACTTGATATTTGCGAATAAAATGTCGCATTACCTCATTGGGCAATATAGACGCTTCATGCGGATTGAGAAACAGTGTTTCAACCTTTTTAAGCCGTCCGGTTTTGCATTACTGGCTGACTGATCGCAGGGGCTGACAACGTTAAACATAGAACAACCAAACATCGGGAGATAACCGCCATGGGCGTTCGTATCAGAAATTTATTGGTTGCAGTAATCGCATCATTCAACATTTGCTATATCAGCAATGCCAACGCCGTAAACTGGCTGACCCTTCAAGGTGTTACCGACTCCCCCTACCCTTTGGTATGGGGTTTTTTACAACCTGCCTACATGCATACGTCTGGCAGCACTTTACCGTCCAGCTTACCGCCCGGCACTTGGCAAGACCAGCAAACCCTGTTCAATGTCATTCAACCGGACTTATCGAGCTCACAGGTTTTCCAGATCCAGCGTGCCAGGATCGGCGTACGTGGCGCGTTACCTGCTAACGAAAACATCAGCTATTTTGTACTTGCAGAATACGGCAACAACGGTATCACCCAGCCCGGTGGCGGCGGTGGCAGAGTGACGCTTACCGATGCCACCGTGACCTTTACTCACATAAAGGGAGCCAAGGTACGGGTTGGGCAAATGAAAATACCCATGAGCGAAGAAGTCTACCAGGGGATTGTATCCTTTAACTATATCAATCTAACCAACATCGCCAACCAGCAACTGGTGGAACGCCCCCTGTGGACCGACGGACTAAGTCCTTGCGACATAGGCAGCCCGGGCGGACCAAGCAATGAAAACTACCTGCGATTTTGTAATGGTGATGCCCAAACCCAGTTTCGCAGCGCCGCTGTCGCTGTCCGCGATACGGGAATACAAATATTTGATTCATTCCGGATGGATGATTGGGAACACAGCTACGCGCTGTTAATCGGCCAGGGCGGCGCCAACAAAGACGACCGTAATGACAGCCTGGATACGACAATCTATCTGTCATCGGAAAAAATATTTGACGGACTAAAAATCATGCGCAAAGGTTACAAGTTATATGCCTGGCACACCTCGGGCAAACGGACCATTTATGACTCCGCCACGCTCGCCGCAGGGGGAACATCCCTGGAGGCCGCTGAACAGGAATATGACCGCAAACTGACCGGCATCGGCGGCACTTATTTCGATGGCAAATATCGGTTCTGGGCCGAGTACATGAAAGTCGACGGAATGCTTTTTACGGGATCGACCATGGGCGCCGTACCCGGTGCCGTCAGCAATAACGGTTTTATGGTCGCCCAGTTTCAGACACAACCGGAGGGCAAAGGTGACGGTGGTTATGTCGATTTCGGTTACCGTGTCACACCCAAAGTTGAGCTGGATGTCCGTTACGACTGGTATAACCGGGTCACCAATTTGCTCCCTACCGATGAGTTTAAATTTGAAACGTTGACGCTCGGCGCGCAATATTTCTTCACAGACACCACCAAAGCCATCATCAACTATGAAAAACGCAGCTTGGAAGCGGTAGGATATCCGTCGTCAAGCATTCCCAATGAAATCGCCGACGCCATGGATGACCGCATATCAGCCCAGGTACTGCTATTCTTTTAATCGCCAATCGCAAAATCGAAAATATCCAGCTCGTTGCGGTCATCGTCCAACCGCATCTTACGGGCTCGGGCGTTGTGGCAATATCCGCGCCCGTCAACATCCACCGGTACGCACTATTTGGCTATTACACGTCAAAACAATAAGTTACCTTCATTGGTGAATATTTATACAATAGACCGCGCGATTTGCAGCGATTGACAACAGCAAGGTCTCGCCGCTTGGGTGGATTCATTTTATAGCAAGATGGCTGGCGATTAGCGGTGTATCACCTTGTAAATGTAACAGTTATCACGATTTGGCCAGCGACAAGATTAGGTATATATTTTGCAAATTCGATGAAGGCAGGCGAACCTAGCGCCCCGGTAAATGTCATACACCTGTAATAAAAAAGGTTGTTAGCAAACTGGAACAAATGCGCCAGAGTAGACTGTAGCCCCGAGAAACCGCCCAACGGTATCCCGTTTCTAATGTATTCAATAACTTGATTTGGCATCGCAGCGGCAAATTGAAAGAAATTACCACCTCCAAGCTCATTTTATTAGTCGCTTTGTTTCTCATTGCGTTTGATAACTTCGCGTTTTTCTCGCACATGACAGAAGTTTATCCTGCAAACCTGAGAAATCTTGCCTTTCTGGGATCAATTATATTGTTCTTCGGCGGATTGGTTATTCTTCCGCTGACGCTGATCTGCTACCGAAAAACCACCAAACCGGTTTTAATCACTATCCTGATCATATCGTCTTTCGTCGGTTATTTCATGGATAGCTATAATGTGGTTATCGACACCTCCATGATCCAGAACGCGGTAAATACCGATCTTCACGAATCACTGGATTTGTTGAGCTTTAAAATGGTGTGGTATGTCCTGCTGCTGGGCGTCCTTCCCTCGATATTCATCTATCGTGTCAAAATTACTCACGTTCCGGCAAAGCAGGAGTTGCTGTCAAAGCTTAAGCTGACGGCCCTGTCCTTTGGGCTGATATTTTTAGTCCCACTGGCGTTCAGCAATTACTACGCCTCTTTTTTCCGGGAGCATAAATCCATCCGCTATTATGCAAACCCCTCGTACTATATGTACGCATCCGCGAAATATGTCGGTTCGCTTATACCCAGTGCGCCGGCATCCGTAAACCAACTGGGCATGGATGCGAAAATACCGAAAGGCGATGATGACAGAGAGCTAGTCATCATGGTGGTTGGCGAAACAGCTCGGGCGGACCGATTTTCCCTCAATGGCTATAAACGAGATACCAATCCGTACCTGGAAAAGCAAAATGTTTTCAGCTTTACCAACTTCTGGTCATGTGGCACATCAACTGCCGAATCCCTACCCTGTATGTTTTCCGTCTATAACAAATCCGACTACAGCCGGAGTAAGGCGCAATACACCGAAAACCTTCTTGATGTGCTGCACCATGCAGGCGTAAATATATTGTGGATCGATAATAACTCTGACTCCAAGGGAGTTGCACAGCGGGTACCGCACATAAGTTACAAAACCCCACAAATGAATTCCGTATGCGATATCGAATGCCGCGATGAAGGCATGCTGGCACACCTCCAATCCTATATCGACCAGCATCCAACGGGTGACATATTCATTGTACTGCACCAGATGGGTAGCCACGGCCCCGCCTACTACAAGCGCTACCCTGCGGCCTTTGAAAAATTTACACCCTGCTGTCATACCAACGAACTGCAAAAATGCAGCCTACTGGAAGTCAGCAACGCCTACGACAATACCATTTTGTATACCGATTATTTTCTGTCTAAAGTCATCAACCTGCTAAAACGCAATGACTCCGGCTTCGAGTCCGCATTGTTTTACGTCAGCGATCACGGGGAATCCCTGGGTGAAAATGGATTGTATTTACACGGTTTACCGAGTTTTATCGCACCCGACACACAGCGCCATGTCCCCGCCATCTTCTGGTTTGGAAAACATTATGATGATATAGATACCGGGCTGCTCAAAGCAAAGCTTGGCCAAAAATTTACCCACGACAATATTTTTCATACCATCCTTGGGCTTATGGAAATAAAAACATCACTTTATGATAAAACGATGGACATCGTGCACGATGTTAAACTTGTTGAAGCGAAAAAAGAATAACTCGCCGAACTGACGAAATTATTGGCTGGCCAACCTCCTAAGCTGATTGAGATCTTTTATAATTATTTTTTTTCCTTCAGTCTCAATTACCCCTTCTGATTTCATTTCGGACATCAGTCTAATGACCGTTTCATTAGCAACCGCCAGAAAACCTGCGATATCTCGCTTGGTAATATCGGCTCTGATAACCCTTCGCCCCTTGCTGTTTTTTTCAGAATCCGCATCACAAAGTTCACAAAGTAGCTGAGCGAGCCGACTACGTACCGTTTTTTCTTTAAAAGATATTTGCTCTTCTTCAGACCTGATAAGTTCAGCCGAAATCCTGATGACAAGATTTTTCGCAAAGGAAGCGCTATGGGAGAGCAAATACAAAATATCGCCTTTGGGGATATAACAGGCTTGCAGATCTTCCGAAATGACATTGGCCGTCCCCTTATAACGGGGCTCGATAAAAAGGCTCCGGTGTCCGGACGTATCACCGGGCAACACAAAACGGGAAAAACGAATGTTGTCATCGGCATCCCGTTGCACGACTTTCGCAAGACCGCTCAAATGGCAATAGATACCTTCCACTTCCTGCCCCTGTTGGAAAATGACATTCCTCTTATGAAGCGTCACCGTCTTTTTACGTTCTGTAATCCATTGGATTAAACCAGGATTCAAATCCCTGAACAGGCTTTTTTTCCAAATCGGGCATTCTTGGCAATCTTTTGGAAAATCCATGATGCTAACTAGTTTTAACTGATTCGAATGGTATGTACATATTTACCGTAATATATGTATCTGATACAACAGCTAATATATTTTACAACCAACTACGTGAACGTATTACTACCGCCCCCCCTGTTCACCTCACTAAATGAACGGTTACTAACGCCCTATTCGGCATCTGACGGCGACAAATACATGATCTTGATCATGTTTCAATCTCAATAGAAAACATGATCCTGATCATGTTGTGCCCAACTGTCATACCAATTACACTCGATTGCAAGTAGCAGAAAACCAGCAAAAATAGCTTATTTTGCACAGTATTCCAAGCAGCGAACACAGAGAAAAAATCAGTAACTGCCAATTACGTGCTACCTAGAAGTCATCTTACCAGCATCAGCTGCCAGGCATAGAGCCTGCCCAAAATGTTGAATGCTTTTGTCTTTATAGCTCTGGCGGTACATACAAGATGAATATATGAGCTATATAAATTCGTCCCTGTTTGTTGTAACTACGAAAAATACAAACAGGGCGGTATAGCATCCTACGGCCAACATAATTAGAAAAAAAGGTTCTTCGATACATTGAGCAAATTGGTATCCATCAACCCGGCGACAGAAGACATTATTTTTGAAACAGCAATCTGGCCGGATAGTCAGCTAATGCGCGTCATCGACAGCGTCACTTGCGCCACTACCGATTGGCGCAATACCCACCTCAATGACCGCATCAAAGCCATTCAGGCCGCCGGCGCTCTACTCAACGAACGCCGTACCGAACTGGCATGCCTCATTACTGCCGAGATGGGCAAAGTCATCAGCGAATCCTACGCGGAAATCGACCAGTGCATTTCGACCTGTGAATACTATGCCCAACACGCACCCCGGTTTCTGGCGGATGAGCAAATCGAAACAGACGCATCGCGCAGCTGTGTTAGCTATCAGCCGTTGGGAACCGTACTGGGCATCATGCGATGGAATTTTCCTTTCTGGCAGACTTTCCGTTTTGCCGTCCCGACCCTGTTGGCAGGAGACACTGTCCTGCTGAAACATGCTTCAAATGTATCGCAATGCGCGCTGGCAGCCGAGCAACTGCTACACGATGCCGGTATACCGCATTCCGTCTTCCGCAGCCTGATAATTCAGCCGCAGCAGCTTGAACCTCTATTCAAAGACCCGCGCATTGGCGGTATTGCATTGACGGGTAACCAAAAAACCGGACGGGTCGTCGCACAGAAGGCCGGCGCCAATCTAAAAAAAATTGCGTTGGAAATGGACGCTTCCGACGCTTTTGTTATTTTGCAGGATGCCCCCGTGGAATCGGCCGTTCACAGTGCCATCGCATCCGCTTTGTCCACATCGGGTCAGGATTGTCGGAACGCCAAACGATTTATCGTCGTCAAAGAGGCTGCCGAGGATTTTGTGTCATTGCTATATGACATTGTTAAAACCATCGAGCCGGGGGACCCTATGAATAGTCAGACCAGGGTTGGCCCTCTGGCACGAAAAGATTTACAAAAGAAGTTACACCAACAGTTACGAAATACCATTCGTATGGGAGCAGACCCCATCGCCGGCTGTTTCGCAGGATCAGGTGAAGGCTATTATTATCATCCGTCGATTCTGGACAACGTGAGAAAAGGCATGCCGGCATATGAAGAAATAATGCCAGGTCCTGTCTTTTCCATAATTTACGCCAAGGATGAAAGAGACGCGATACGTATCGCCAATGACACAACGTACGCGATGGGCGCCAGCATCTGGACCCGCAACAAAAGACGCGGCGAACAAGTGGCCTGCCAAATCCAGAGCGGCGTTGTCTACGTCAACGAAATAGTAAGAAGCGACATCCGGCTACCGTTGGGAGGGACAAAATCTTCCGGCATCGGCCGACAAGGCTATCGTCACGGCATGCTGGAATTCACCAACCCCAAAACACTCTGGATAAGCTAACGGGCTTTCCTTATCTACGATAAAAACCTGTTCAGGGAGCTTTGAACAAGTCATGAAATACGAGAATTCCGCATCTGAATGATTTAACTGGGCTCCGGCATATACTCTTTCCAGCAGTTGCCCCCCTTAGAGCATTAACTTTGGTGTACCGAATCAGCAATAAATCAAAATCCCCTTAAATATAACTTCGGTTGTTGAGTATTAGAATAATTTCTGCTACAGGACGCCTAATATCGGGCATCAATGTATGAGAGAATATACCGGTCTATTATCCAGGCTTGTCGTCGAGATACAATTTAACATATGAAGATTAGATACCTTATATATTTCTGGGCTTTTTGTTTCTTTTCTAACCCCGCACATTCGGACATTACCACCAAGGACTGGAAGCAGCTGGCTATGGTGGAAGGCGTGATTGGAACGAGCTCTTACGTATTCGCGAATAACCCCGAAGGCTGGGGAACCGCGTTTATAGTGACCTCTCCTTTTCTGGCAGCAATGGCCCAGGAAGGGGAGTCTTCCTGGCCCAGTTACATTCTGGGTATCGGGATAATTGGCGGAATTGGGGCTTGGTTGGTATCAAAAGACGGCGAACCAAAGGCTGATATTACGAAACAATTGATATTAGGATATAATGCATTATTTTTGCCTCTGTGGGCTTACTCCAAATGGAACGATGATACGCCTAAAACAGAGCCACAGTCTTATTCAATGCATATCAACCCCGGAACTAAACAGTTACTAGTACAATATGCAATACACTTCTAGGTTTTGAATCCAAATCCGCCTGAGTCGCACATTCTCGACTAGTTTCATCTATCCACATAGATCCATCAAACACTACAATCCGTATATTTCTCGGCAATACCTGATGCCACGACCCCGTTCTTGGCTTATTTTTGGGTTATACAGCGATTATGTGGTCACTGACGCTGGCGTGACGTGATATATTTTCCCCATGGACAACAACTCCCGGCAAATAAATAAATACAACTACTCCCAGCTTTCCGCTGACAGCTTGCGGCAATTGCTGGTACGCTATTATGATTTTGATGAGCCGCCAAGATGCAAGTTTTATGTACTGGGATTACATGACAACTATCTTGTAGACGGCGGTAAAAGTAAGTACATTTTACGCATATACCGCAATGACTGGCGTTCAGTGGAACAAATCCGGTTTGAGCTGGATTTACTGGACTTCCTTGGTAAACACCAAGCCCCCGTAGCTTACCCGCTGCCCACCAACGAAAACAGTTTGACTTTTGCCATCGACAGCCCGGAAGGTGAAAGGCTGGCGGCGTTGTTTCCCTACGCGGACGGCGACGCTCCTGGCAAGGACATAACAGCGGCCCAAAGCCGGTTACTGGGGACAACCGTGGCTGGACTACACCGCGTTGTGGCGCCTTTTTCGACGACGCACACTCGCCCCACCCTGCATTTACCTTACCTCCTTGATGAATCCATAGTAACGATAGCGCCTTTCGTCAATCTCGAAACCGGGGATTATCTTGCGTCAATACAAAGGAAACTCCATGATGTTATTCCTATGATTCCCAGAGATGAGGGAACATTTGGTATTTGCATTGGCGATGTCAATGCTTCGAATTTCCATATCAATGATCAACAGAAAGTTACATTGTTTGATTTTGACCAATGCGGTTACGGCTACCGGGCATTTGAAATTGGTAAGTTCAACGCGTCAATTGCCCAAACAGAAACCAAACATGGAATTACCAAGGCTTTTATACAAGGCTACGACCAGGTTCGGCCATTGATCCACGATGAACTCAAAGCAATTCCTTATTTCGAAATCGTTGCGCTTATATGGGTCATGGCCATACACGCACACAATGCCGACCGTATCGGTCACAAATGGCTCGAACAACCGTTCTGGGATCGTCACGCCGCTTCAATTAAGAAGCTGGAGCCGGCGGTTTTTGGCAACTAGCCTTATATACAAGGCGATTATCGGCGAAGGTAATTTCATCACCGATATACTTAATATCCTGTTGACGCTGTTCGGCAGGTTGCTAAAAGAGCTGTGTTTGGTGGGGGCATCACATGGCAATGGACCGTGAGACCGGGAGGGGCGAACCGGCACCCACCTTCAATGCTCAATCATGATACTTGCGATGGATCAATGCATTCTTCTACATTGATGCATTAAATAAGTGCTTCGTCTACGAATCAATATTATTTGTATATCAACAATAAAGAATTGTTTGGTATCCATTACAAGGGAACTTAAATCCATGAATAAAAAACAATTCACCATCGTTGCGCTGGCAGTACTGGGTACTACGTTACTTACGCCAACCACATGGGCGGCCAATGTCAAGATTACACCTTTAGGCAGTCACGACGGTGAATTTTGCAGAAACGATCGGGCATTGATTTTTGAAGACCCCAACGGGACCCGGATTTTATATGATGCGGGGCGCACGGTACGCGGCCCCAAAGATCCCCGGCTCGGAAAAATCGACGTGGTACTGTTAAGCCACGTCCATCGCGACCACCTGGGGGATAAGCATCAAGCCAAGGCCAATGCCGGCACTTGCTCCGCACCGGACTTTTCCGTCGATGTAACCCCCAACTCCAACACCGTCGATATCGTGGTCGCGAAAAAGGCCACCTTCCTGCTGGGAGGTGAAATGGCCGGTTTTTTCGCGAAAAAGGTCACGGCCGTAGGTGGTGACCCGCAACAGGTTAAGGTGCTTCGGTTTGGCGCGCACACTGAAATTGGCGGCGTTTCAATTGCCAGCGTCCCTGCAGTACACAGCAACGGATTGGGCCCTGTGTTTCTTGACCAAGAACAAGCTAAAGCATTGGCAACCAATGGCCTGACCGCGTACGTCGGGCCACCCGGGGGCTATGTCGTTAGCTTCAGCACCGGGCTGGTGGTTTACCTGTCCGGCGATACCGGCATCACCGCCGATCAGGATTTGGTGGTAAACCGTTTTTATAAACCCCAGCTGGCGGTCATGAATATCGGCGGCACGTATACGACAGGCCCCACGGAGGCCGCTTACGTTATCAACAAACTGGTCAAACCCAATGCGGTTATCGCATCTCACGCCAATGAAGCGGCAACCAAAAAAGGCAAACTACAGCCCGGCACCCGGACCGCGACATTCAAAAAAGCAGTGAGAGTTCCTGTCTATATTCCCTTGAGCGGACAAACCATGGCGTTTAATCGCAATGGTAAGTGCGTGGGTGGGTGTTGAACGGCAAGCAGATGACAGCGGCAATGGGGCATACAATTGACTGGTATAAACAGTCAGTAACTTCCTGCAATAACTGGATTAATGCCGTAACGGGTTCGCGCTAACCCTAACCAACACCGTCAGACATCCAGCATCAATTTACGGGGCTTACGCATACCGGCCACCTTGCATGCTTGTTGACCATAACCGTAGGGAAACAACCGGTACAGGTATTTGCGCGTGGCGCGCTCCTCGCCCCAGGTTTGCTTCATGTGCTTGAGCAGGGTCCGCGCTTCCGGAACGGAATGGTTCTGCTCAAAGTAATGGCGAATATACATGACAATATCCAGGCGTTCGCCTTCCAGGGCGAATCCCTCTTCCGCCGCCAACTCTTCCGCCAGTTCTGGCGTCCAGTCTTCGGTGTAAAGTAAGAAACCTTCTTCGTCACGTTCCACAGATTGAAGCATGGATTTACTCGCCGCTGATTCAGGCATGGTGCACTCCTTCTGGTTGTCCGATCCGGTTAACCCAGCGATAGCAGCCGGGCACCAATATATTCAACGGGCACGAATTCGCCCCATTAATCACAATATAAGCGTTTATTAATAAAAGACAAACGATATTTATTGGACTTTACTATCGAAAAGTCCGATATTAAATCCATGGATATGGATCAGGTGCGAACATTCCTGGCGGTGGCCGCCAATGGCAGTTTTCTCGAGGCGGCTAACCGCTTACATGTCACACAGTCGACGGTCAGTGCGAGGGTACAAAACCTGGAAAATAACCTGGGTACCCGGCTGTTTGTCCGCAACCGGGCGGGGGCTTCACTAACCCCATCGGGTAAGCGGTTTTTGCGTCATGCCAAGTCGCTGGTGCTGACCCTGGAACAGGCACGCCACGATGTGGGACTGCCCAGCCGGTTTCGCGCCAGTATTACGGTGGGTGCACGCATTGCGTTATGGGAAAGTTTTTTACCGCAATGGGCAGGTGAAATGCGTGCCGCGGCGCCGGATATCTCCCTGCGTTGCGAAATCGGTTTCGAAGAAGACCTGATGCGGCGGTTGGTGGAAGGCAACCTGGATATTGGCTTGATGTACACGCCGCAACACAGCCCCGGATTACAGGTGGAAGCGTTGTTTGACGAAACCCTGGTGTTACTAACCACGGACCCCGCTAAGACCTGGTCCATCGACAACTATATCCATGTCGATTGGGGACCGGCGTTTCACGCGCAACACACCATGAGTTTCCCCGATCTTGAACGCCCCGCGCAGGTCGCCAACATCGGCTGGCTGGGCGTGCAACTGATCGTAGCCAATGGCGGCAGTTGTTACCTGCCCATTCGCATGGCCAGACCCTTATTGCAGGCAGGCACCCTGTTTGAAGTACCCGATAGCCCACAGTTCCGTCTGCCCGCCTACATGGTCTATCCGCAAAGTAGTGATTCAGTGGTACTGGAACAGGTATTGGATATGCTGCGTGCCCGTGCGGCGGAGGAATAAAACAATATCGTTTGTTGGGTGAGCGGTTTTCGGCGCCCTGCGCCAACACAATTCCTGTTACCAGTTAGCATGTTATTGCATAATACATTGTTATCTCGACAACATTTACTTAACCGTGACACCGAAACATGAGCCAGGAAAATAACCCATACCAACCCCCTGAATCCAACCTGGATACGGCACGTGAAAATTACCACCGGGACGTATCCAAAGGCCGCA